>JAEYUE010000049.1 GCA_023433655.1 Pseudomonadota bacterium
AGCAGCGCTGGCCGGCGCTGCCGAAGGCCGACAGGACGACGTCGTCCAGCACCTGTTCGCGCAGGGCGGTGGTGTCGACGAACATGGCGTTGAGGCCGCCGGTCTCGGCGATGAAGGGGATGATGGCCCCCTCCCGCTTCGCGATCGAGGCGTTGATGGCCCGGGCGGTGTCGGTGCCGCCGGTGAAGGCCACGCCGTCGATGCCCGGATGCGAGACCAGGGCCGCGCCCACGGTCTCGCCCCGGCCGGGGACGAGGGCCAGCAGGTCCGGCTTCAGCCCGGCCTTGTGGAACAGGCGGACGGCCTCGGCCGCGATCAGCGGGGTCTGTTCGGCCGGCTTGGCCAGCACGGCGTTGCCCGCGGCCAGCGCCGCGGCGATCTGGCCGGTGAAGATGGCCAGGGGGAAGTTCCACGGGCTGATGCAGGCGAAGACGCCGCGGCCGTGCAGGACGAGGGCGTTGGTCTCGCCGACCGGGCCGGTCAGGGGTTCGGCGCCGCCGAACTGCTGCTCGGCCAGCATGGCGTAGTAGCGGCAGAAGTCGGCGGCCTCGCGCACCTCGGCGACGCCGTCGTTGAGGGTCTTGCCGGCCTCGCGGGCGAGCAGGGCGACGAGGCGGTCCATATCCGCCTCGAGCGCGTCGGCCATGCTGCGCAGGACCACGGCGCGGGCGGCGCCGCCGGCCTCGTCCCAGACGAAGTGGGCGCGGGCGGCCAGTTCGACGGCCTGGTGGATTTCCGACTCCGTCGCCTCGGAAACGTAGCCGAGCACGTCGTCGCGGTCCGACGGGCTGGTCACCTCGGTCGGGTTCTCGCCGGCGCGCAGGACGCCGCTGACGATCGGGCCGGAGTTGAGCTTCTCGCGGTCGATCAGCTCGAGGGCGGCGGCGTGGCGCTCGCGGTCTTCCAGCCGGGTGTAGTCGCGGCCGAGGGAGTTCAGGCGATTTCCGTACATGTGCTGGGGGACCGGAATCTTGGGGTGGGGGCCGGGCTGGCTTTCGAGGGCGGCGACGGGATCGAAGGCGACGGTGGAGGCGGGCACCCGCTCGTCGAGCAGGGCGTGGACGAAGGAGGAGTTGGCCCCGTTCTCGAGCAGGCGGCGGACCAGATAGGGCAGCAGCTCCTCGTGTCCGCCGACCGGAGCGTAGGCCCGGATCATCAGCTTCTCGTCCGGCCAGGCGGCCTCGGCGGCGTCGTAGAGCGGCTCGCCCATGCCGTGCAGGCGCTGGAACTCGATGGCGACTTCGGCGCGCTTGGCCATGTGGTGCACCGCCGCCAGCGAGACGGCGTTGTGGGTGGCGAACTGGCCGTACAGGTGCGGGCTGGCGTCGATGATGGCCTGGGCGCAGACCAGATAGTTGACGTCGGTGGCGACCTTGGTGGTGAACACCGGATAGTCGGGCCGGCCCATGACCTGGGCGCGCTTGATTTCAGTGTCCCAATAGGCGCCCTTGACCAGGCGCACCATCAGGCGGCGGCCGGAGGCGCGGGCCAGGTCGGCGACCCGGGCGATGACCTCGGGCGCGCGCTTCTGATAGGCCTGGACGGCGAGGCCGAGGCCCTTCCATTCGCCCAGATCCGGGTCGTGGGCGAGACGGTCGAGCAGCTTCAGCGACAGGACCAGGCGGTCCGCCTCTTCCGCGTCCATGCAGAAGTTGATGTCGTAGCTGGCGGCGAGGGCGGTGAGGCGTTTCACGCGCGGATACAGCTCGTCCCAGACGCGCGCCTCCTGGACGGCCTCGTAGCGCGGCGACAGGGCCGTCAGCTTGACCGTGACGCCGTGACCGGTCTGGGGGCCGCGCATCCCGGGGGCCTCGCGGCGCACCTTGCCCACCGCCTCGATGGCCTGGGCGTAGACCACTTCGTAGCGTTCGGCGTCGGCGATCGTGCGGGCGCCCTCGCCGAGCATGTCGAAGCTGCACAGCCAGCCCTCGCGGGCCGAGCGCTTCAGGGCGCCCTGGATGGTGCGGCCGACCACGAATTGCTCGCCCATCATGCGCACGGCGGCGGCGACGGCCTGACGGATCACCGGCTCGCCGATGCGGCCGGCGACGCGGCGCAGGAAACCGGGCAGGTCGCGCTTGGCGTCCTCGTCGACATCGACCAGCTTGCCGGTCAGCATCAGGCCCCAGGTCGAGGCGTTGACGAACAGGCTGTCCGACTGGCCGAGGTGCTTGGCCCAGTCGGCGGATTTGATCTTCTCGGCGATCAGCTGGTCGCGGGTGTCCTCGTCGGGGATGCGCAGCAGGGCTTCGGCCATGCACATCAGGGCCAGGCCCTCGCGGGTGCCGAGGCTGAACTCCTGCAGGAAGCTCTCGACCACGCCCTGGCGCTCGTTGCTGCGGCGCGCGCGCTCGACCAGATCGATGGCGGTGTCGACGACGGCGGCGCGCTCGGCCTGATCGAGCGGGACACGGTCCAGCAAGGACCGGACGGCCGCGGTCTCGTCGACGAATTTGTGGTTGTCGAGGGCGTCCCAGTGGCCAACGCTCGAAGGAAGGAAGGCGCTCGTCATGGGGTGCTGCGTCCTGATTGCCGAGCGCATATATGGCGGACACTGCCGAATGTGTATCGTATGATTGGCAGCTAAGCCGATGATCATTCGGTTGTCAGGGCATTTGACCGATGAATGAGCTGGACGCTGTCGACCGTCGCCTGCTGCGGGCCCTGCAGGCCGACGGGCGGCTGTCGAACGCCGAGCTGGCGCGGCGCTGCAACCTGTCGGCCGCGGCCTGTTTCGAGCGGGTGCGGCGGCTGCGCGAACGCAAGGTGATCACCGGCTACGCCGCCCTGATCGATCCGGCCAAGGTCGGGCGCGGCCTGCTGATCTTCGTCGAGGTGCATCTGGACCGCACGACCGGGGACGTGTTCGACGCCTTCGCCGACGCCGTGCGACGCCAGCCCGAGGTGCTGGAGTGCCACATGGTGGCCGGCGGCTTCGACTATCTGATCAAGGCGCGGGTCGGCGACATGGACGCCTACCGCGCCTTCCTCGGCGATGTGCTGGTGAAGATGCCGGGCGTGCGCGAGACGCGAACCTATGCCGTTCTCGAAGAGGTGAAGGCGACCACGGCCCTGCCGCTGTGACGCCGTCTCGCCAAGGCGGCTTCAAGGCGCTAGATCGGTTCCCCGATCAACGGCGGAGCCTTTCGGCCCACATGCGCATCGTTCTGGCCACCGACGCCTGGGAGCCCCAGGTCAACGGCGTCGTCCGCACCCTGACCCGGACGATCGCGGAATGCCGCGCCATGGGCCATGAGGTCGAGGTCATCGAGCCGAGCCAGTTCAAGACCATCCCCTGCCCGACGTATCCGGAGATCCGGCTGGCCCTGGGGGCCGAGGAGGAGATCCGCGAGCGGCTGCGCGCCTTCGAGCCGGAGGCGGTGCACATCGCCACCGAGGGGCCGATCGGCATCGCCACGCGGCGCATCTGCGTGGAGTGGAAGCTGCCCTTCACGACCAGCTACCACACCAAATTCCCGGAGTATGTCTCGGCCCGGTTCCCGATCCCGGTGCAGGTCGGCTACGCCTACATGAAGTGGTTCCACAAGCCGTCGGGCCGGCTGATGGTGGCCACGCCGACGCTGCGCGACGAGCTGGTGGCGCACGGCTTCCGCAACGTCTCGCCGTGGTCGCGGGGCGTGGACACCGAGCAGTTCAACCCCGACCTGCCGCGCATCTATGACGAGCTGGGCGGCAAGGACTGGCCGCGCCCGTTCTGGCTCAACGTCGGCCGGGTGGCGGTCGAAAAGAACATCGAGGCCTTCCTGTCCACCGACCTGCCGGGGACCAAGATCATCGTCGGCGACGGCCCGGCGCGGGCCGAACTGGAGGCCAAGTATCCAGAGGCGAAATTCCTCGGGGCGAAATTCGGAGAGGAGCTGGCGCGCTGCTTTCGCGACGCCGACGTCTTCGTCTTCCCGAGCTGGACCGACACCTTCGGCCTGGTGATCCTCGAGGCCATGGCCACGGGCACGCCGGTGGCGGCCTATCCGGCGCACGGCCCGATCGACATCATCCCCGGCTCGAACGCCGGGGCCATCGACAAGGATCTGCGCGTCGCCTGCCTCGAAGCGCTGAAATGCGACCGCGCGGCGGTGCGAGCCTACGCCGAGAAGTTCAGCTGGCGCGCCTCGGCGGAGCAGTTCGTCGAGAACCTGCAGCCCTATCCGGAGCCGGAGCGTGGACGGTTCTGGCGGCGGTTGCGGCGGATCGCGCGGCTGAGGAAGAAGGCGGCGGCGTAGGGTAGGGGCCAGGGGCCAGGAAGAGCGCCGACGCCGCCCGGCTGACGCGCCGCAGCCCTAGTCCCTAGCCCCTGGCCCCCCAGCCCCTATTCCCTAGAAGTCGAACTGCGCCCGGAACTGGAGCGTCTGGACGTCGACGTCGGCCGCCGCGACCTGACCTTCGTTCTTCGAGTCCGTGTAGTTGGCCATGAAGCGGACGTGCGACCACGGGTACCAGGTGGCCCCGAGGGTGACCGCCGAGTATTCGCCCGCCGTGGCCACGCCTGCGAACTCCGTCAGGTCGGCCGCGTCGTAGCGGACCGCCATTTCGAGCGCGCCCAGGCCGCCCTTCGTCACCGGATTGCGGATGCTCACCCGGTCGAACTTGCCGTCGGCGGGCTTGTACCTGCGCTGTTCGCCGGTCGGGAAGAAGGAGGCGAAGACGTAGTATGCGTCCGCCCGGGCCGAGCCGCCGCCGGTGAGGTCGGCGTCGATGGTCGCCCATTCGCCCTGCATCGAAAGGCTGCGCCAG
This sequence comes from Pseudomonadota bacterium, assembly GCA_023433655.1. Classification (GTDB taxonomy): domain Bacteria; phylum Pseudomonadota; class Alphaproteobacteria; order Caulobacterales; family Caulobacteraceae; genus Brevundimonas. The sequence continues at coordinate 4,753 of JAEYUE010000049.1, forward strand.
ACGCCCGCGGCCTCAAGCCCGATGGCCGTGTCGCCGTCGCCCGCGCCGAGGGGCGAGGATCCGGCGTCGGTGTAACGGGCGCCGAAGTTGGTGTTGTTGCGGACGCGATAGCGGAAGGCCGTGTCATCGCGCCGGTCGCGGTCGCGGGCCCAGACGCCGAGGTGGATCTTGGTGTCGTCGGTGACGATCGGGGCGTAGTGGGCGCGGACGAAGACGCCGCGCTGCTCGTCGCCATCGCCCGGAGCGCCGTCGTTGACCGAGTCGCCATGGACCCCGCCCGCGACCGACCAGTTGTCGCCCCCGGTGCGCGCCGCCAGGGTCATCACCCGGCCGGCGTCGATCAGGTCGGCGAAGGCGCCGCGTTCCATGAAGGTTGTGAACCGGGACGATGTCAGGTTCTCAAGCGAAAGGCTCTTGAAGTTGCCCAGCGTGACGGCCGTGTGATCGTTCGGCGCATATTCGATCAGCAGGTCTTCCCAGTTCGATTCGCCGTTGGTGAAATTGCCCTCGGCGACGAACGACCAGTGCTCGCCCCAGGACCCCTGCAGGCCGATCCGGGCGGTGCGGAAACGATCCTCCGATGCGCTGAAGTCGGGGCCGACCGCCGGGTCGACGTCCTGGTCGACATAGTCGGCGAACACACGGCCGCGGGGTTTGATGGTGAAGTCGCCCCAGTTGTATTCGGGCGCGCCCTTCCATGCGCTGCTGGTCGGCGCGGTCTGGGCCAGCGCCGGGCCGGCCATGACGGGAAGAACGACGGCGAGCGCGGCGCCCGCCAGCAGGAAGTTGTGTCGCACGGAAGCGTCCCTCGATTGCCGCGGACCCCGCAGGTCCGTCCGACCCCGGAGTATCTCCGGTCGGCGACGGTTTCGCTTAGGTCCGGCGACGGATCGGTGAGATTGCGGTGAAGCTGGCGAGACGCTTCCGGCGCACAATCGTGACGCTTCCCCCGAAGAATTGTGACGCTCGTCCCGGGCGGTCGGAACGCAGACGCCGCGGACCTTGCGGCCCGCGGCGTCGCGGCGGTGTGAGCGGGAAGAGCCGCCTATTGCGGGCGGGTCATCGCCGTCATGTTGGTGGCGATGGCGCGCTGGGCGGCCAGCTCGTCGGCGGGCAGCGGCACGAGGCCGCGGTCCTGCAAATAGCCGCCGCGTCCCGCCGAGGCGTCGGACATGAACTCCAGCACGAACTCCTTCAGGCCCGGCGTGACGCCGACGTGCTGCTTCTTGACGTAGATGAACAGGCTGCGGGCCAGCGGATAGGAGCCGTCGCCGATGCTGGCCGCCGAGGGGGCGACGCCGTCGATGGTCAGCGGCTTCACCGTGTCCATGTTCTGCTCGAGGAAGGAGAAGCCGAACACTCCCAGCGAGCCCGGGGTGCGGGTCAGGGTCTGGACGATGGCGTTGTCGTTCTCGCCCGAGTCGATCCAGGCGTTGTCCTCACGCAGGGTGTGGGCGAGCGTCTCGAACCGGTCCTTGTCGGCGTCCTTGACCGCCTTGAGCGCGGGGTTCTGTTCGGCGCCGGGAGCCATGCCCATCTCGAGGAAGGCGTCGCGGGTGCCCGAGGTCGGCGGCGGGCCGTAGACCTGGATGCGCTGGGCCGGGAGACCCGGGTTGACCTGGTTCCACGCCGTGGCCGGGTTGGCGACGAAGGCGCCGCCCGAGCCGGGGACCTCCTTGGCCAGGCCGAGGTAGAGATCCTGCAGGCGCAGGTTCATGTCCTGGCCGTTGCGGGCGGTGGCGACCACGATGCCGTCATAGCCGATCTTGATCTCGACGATGTCGGTGACGCCGTTCTTGACGCACAGGTCGAACTCGGAGGCCTTCATCGGCCGCGAGGCGTTGGCGATGTCGGGCGTGCCGCCGCCGACGCCTTCGCAGAATTTCTGGATGCCGCCGCCGGTGCCGAGGGACTCGACCCGCGGAGCCGAGCCGCCCGAGGTGCGCGAGAAATTCTCGGCCACGCGGCTGGCGAACGGGAAGACCGTCGAGGAGCCGACGGCGAGGATGCCGGACGCGGTGGCGGGGCCGCCGGCGTTGTCGCCGCAGGCGCCGAGGGCGACGAGGGCGGCCGTCGAGACGGCGGCGAGGAGAGAGCGGTGCATGGGGGATGGCTCCGACGACGGATTGAAGTCGAGGCCGCTTTGACCACAGGTTTGTGACGGGAGAGCCGACAGGACGGTGACGGTTCGGCGACTGTAGAGGGAGAGGCAGCAGGCGGCAGGCAGCAGGCAGCGGAGACCGGGCCGTAGGTGGGCCTCCATCAAGTCGCCGCAGGCAGAGGCTTCCGAGGCGATCCTGCTGCCTGCTGCCTGCTGCCCGACCTAGATGTGGATCGCGTGCCCCAGCGCCCGCAGCGACGCCTCGTGGAAGGCCTCGCCCATGGTCGGGTGGACGTGGATGGTTCCGGCGACGTCCTCCAGCAGGGCGCCCATCTCCAGCATCTGGGCGAAGCTGTTGGACAGTTCCGAGACGTGCTGGCCGACGGCCTGGACGCCCAGCAGCCGGTGATCGGCCTTCGAGGCCAGCACCCGGACGAAGCCGCCGTCCGAGCCCGCCTCGATGGCCAGGGCGCGGCCCAGCGCCATCAGCGGGAAGACGGCCTGGATGACGTCGTCGCGGCCCTCGACGTCCAGCGGGCCGAGGCCGGCAGAGACGATCTCGGGCTCGGTGAAGCAGACGGCGGCGATGCTCACCGGGTCGAAGCGCTTGTCGTGGCCCGCGATGATCTCGGCGACTATCTCGCCCTGGGCCGAGCCCTTGTGGGCCAGCATGGGTTCGCCGGTCAGGTCGCCGACAGCCCAGACGTTCTTCATCGAGGTGGCGCAGCGGTCGTCGATCTTCACGAACGGCCCGGCCATGGCCACGCCCATGTTCTCCAGACCCCAGCCCTTCGTCCGCGGGCGACGGCCGACGGTGACGAGGACCTTGTCGGCCTTGAGTTGCAGCGCCTTGCCGTCCTTGTCGGTGACGTTGAGCGCGCCCTTCTCGAACGAGCCCGCCTTCGCGCCGAGGTGCAGTTCGACGCCGTGCGCCTCCAACCATTTGCGGACCGGATCGGTCAGGGCCTTGTCGTAGAGCGGCAGCAGGCGGTCAGCCATCTCGACGATGGCCACCTCGGCGCCGAGCTTGCGGAAGGCGATGCCGAGCTCGAGGCCGATATAGCCGCCGCCGACGACGACCAGCCTGCCGGGGACCTTGTCCAGCGACAGGGCTTCGGTCGAGGAGATCACATCGCCGCCGAAGGGCAGGAAGGGCAGTTCGACCGGCTCGGAGCCGGTGGCGAGGATGACGTGTTCGGCGCTGATGGTGATGTCGCCGTCCGCGGTCTTCACCGTGCAGGTCTTGGCGTCCGAGAAGGTCGCCCAGCCGTTGACGACCTTGACCTTGGCCTTCTTGAGCAGGCCGGCGACGCCGCTGTTCAGCTTGCGGACGACGCCGTCCTTCCATTCGACCGTCTGCTTCAGGTCGATGGCCGGCTTCGAGGCCGTGATGCCCAGTGTCCCGCCGTCCGCGGCCTTGGCCACGGTCTCGAACTTGCCGGCGGCGTGGATGATCGCCTTGGACGGGATGCAGCCGACGTTCAGGCAGGTCCCGCCCAGCCCGTCGCCGCCGTCCACCAGCACGGTGTCGAGCCCCAGCTGGCCGCAGCGGATACCCGCGACATAGCCGCCGGTGCCGGCGCCGATGATGAGGACTTTGGGGGTGAGGGTCTGGGTCACTGAGTTGCTCTCAATTCTTCGAAGCGCTGCAGCACGCGTGTCGTGTCCTCAAAGCCATCGACAAGAATCGTAAACCGCGAGGGTAGATCAGCGTCTTCTGGACGTCCGAGGATAGTAACGCGGACTCCATTCACGATCCTCGGCGGCCGAGCCACTCCGTGCGGCAAGGGGGAAGGGTCGTCGGTCTCCTGCACGAGATAGTGCAGGTTTCCCGCTGCACACTGAGCGAAATACTCGGTTGTGATGTGGATTACGGTCGGGGCTCCGCTACCCAGAAGAACTTCGTCGCGACGGATATCCAGAATGGTCTCGCCACTCTCGTCCTGGCGGATATTCTCGATCACACCCCGATAGACGATTGTCGCGCGTCGCAGCTCTTGATCCTCGTAGTCCTGCCAGCGCTCCATATAGTCGGGCGCTGGAGTACAAGCCGCGGCCAAGTCAGGCGCGGCTGCGACCCCAAGGACAAACAGAGCCGTCAGAGTTGTTCGCACGGATCACCCCATCCACAGCGTCGCCGGATGTTCCAGCAGGCCCTTGATCCTCTGCACGAAGACCGCCGCGTCGTGGCCGTCGACGATGCGATGATCGAAGCTGGAAGACAGGTTCATCATCTTGCGCACGACCATCTGGCCGTCCTTCACCACGACCCGCTCCTGGATCTTGTTGGGGCCGACGATGGCCACCTCCGGGTGGTTGATGATCGGGGTGTGGACGACCCCGCCGAGCGTGCCCAGCGAGGTGATGGTGATGGTCGAGCCCGAGAGCTCCTCCCGGCTGGCCTTGCCGGACTTGGCGGCGGAGGAGACGCGGGCGATCTCGGCGGCGGTGTCGTAAGGGTCGCGCGCCTCGGCGTGGCGGACCACCGGGACCATCAGGCCGTTGGGCGTCTGGGCGGCGATGCCGAGGTGGACGGCGGCGTGGGTGGTGAGCACCCCGCCCTCGTCGTCGTAGTGCGAGTTGATGGTCGGCTGGTCGCGCAGGGCCACGACCATGGCCCGGGCGAGGAAGGGCAGGACGTTCAGCTTGGGCTGATCGCCCTTGCGGTTGGCGTTGAGGTGGGCGCGGAGCTCCTCCAGCGCCGTGACGTCGATCTCCTCGACATAGGTGATGTGGGGGATGCGGCGGACGCTCTCGGCCATCCTCTCCGCGATCCTGCGGCGCAGGCCGATGATGCGGGTTTCGGTGACGCCCTCGGCCGGAGCGTAAGGCGAGCGGGTCGCGGCCGGGGCGGCGGGGCGGCCGCCGGAAGCGACGAAGGCGTCGAGGTCGCCGTGCTCGATGCGGCCGGCGGGCCCGGAGCCGGGCACGAACTGCAGTTCGACGCCCAGGTCGCGGGCGCGCTGGCGCACGGCGGGGGAGGCGAGGGGGCGCTGGTTGCGGTCGGAGAGGGTGCGCTGCACCGCCGGCCCCTCCGTCACGCGGCTGGCGCCCCGCGCCACCTCCCCATCCTTCGGACGGGGAGGAGACGATGACGCCGTCTCCTCCCCGTCGCGGAGCGATGGGGAGGGGGACCGCGAAGCGGTGGAGGGGGTGGCGGTCTCGGACACATTCCCCTTGCCCTCGACCGAGAACGACACCAGCGGGCCGCCGACGGCCATCTGCCTGCCCGGCTCGCCATGCAGGGCGACGACCTTGCCGGCGACCGGCGAGGTGATCTCGACCGTGGCCTTGTCGGTCATCACCTCGGCCAGGATCTGGTCTTCCTCGACCGCGTCGCCGACGGCGACGTGCCAGCCGACGAGTTCGGCCTCGGCGGTGCCCTCGCCGACGTCGGGAAGCTTGAAGACGTAGTTGGCGCCGGGGGCGGTCGCCGCCGGCGCCGCGGCTGCGACCTTCGGCTCCTCGGCCTTCGGCGCCGGCGCGGAGTCGGCCGCGACGGGCCTCGAGGCGACGGCCGGCTCTTCGGCTTCCGCGTTCCCCGCGCCCTCGACCTCGAACTCGACCAGCGGGCCGCGGACGGCGAGCATCTGGCCGGGCTCGCCGTGCAGCCTGGAGACCTTGCCGGCGACCGGGGAGGTGATCTCGACGGTGGCCTTGTCGGTCATGACGTCGGCGACGATCTGGTCTTCGGCGACCGTGTCGCCGACCTTGACGTGCCAGCCGACCAGTTCGGCCTCGGCCGTGCCTTCGCCCACGTCGGGCAGCTTGAAGACGTAGCGACCCATCAACGGCCTCCCTTCATCGTGGCCTTCAGCGCCTCGGCGACCCGCTCGGGGCCGGGGAAGTATTCCCACTCGAAGGCGTGCGGATACGGCGTGTCCCAGCCGGTCACCCGGGCGATCGGGGCCTCCAGGTGGTAGAAGCAGCGTTCCTGCACCAGGGCCGACAGTTCGCCCCCGTAGCCGGAGGTCTTGGGCGCCTCGTGGACGATGACGCAGCGGCCGGTCTTCTTCACCGAGGCCTCGATGGCCTCGATGTCCAGCGGCACGAGCGAGCGCAGGTCGATGACCTCGGCGTCGACGCCGGCGTGTTCGGCTCCGGCCAGCGACACCCAGACCATGGTCCCCCAGGCGAGGATGGTGACGTCGTTCCCCTCGCGCATGACCCGAACCTTGCCGATCGGCTCGACGTATTTGCCGGTCGGGACCTGGGCCAGCTCCTGGGCCTTCCACGGGCTGACCGGCTTCTCGTGCCAGCCGTCGAAGGGGCCGTTGTAGAGGCGCTTGG
>JAEYUE010000128.1 GCA_023433655.1 Pseudomonadota bacterium
GCCATGTTCATCGCCGGCCTGCCCTACGCCGCCGGCCTGTTCCTGCTCCGCGCCATGATGGCCGACGCCGGCGACGAGGTGCGGCTGGAGACCGGGGTGGACCGCACCGCCCTGATGTTCTCAATCCTGTCGGCGACCACCAAGCTGGGCCACGTCTTCGCCCTCATCCCCTACGCTGTGCTCGGCTGGATCGACTTCCAGGCGGTGCCGCAGCCGGGCGGCAACAGCCCGGCCTCCCTGCTCGCCCTGCAGGTCATGTTCATCGTCGCCCCGGCCCTGCTGATCGCCTCGGCCGCCCTTCTGCTGCGGCGCTATCCGCTGACCCCGGACCGCCACGACGAGATCCGCCGCGCCCTTGAGGCCCGGCCCGGGGGGATCGTCGAGTGACGCCCATCGACCGCCTCAACGCCATCATGGTCCGGCTGCGCGACCCCGACGGCGGCTGCCCGTGGGACGTGGAGCAGACCTTCCAGACCATCGCCCCCTACACCCTCGAGGAGGCCTACGAGGTCGCCGATGCGATCGAACGCGGCGACTGGGACGATCTGAAGGGTGAACTTGGAGACCTCCTGTTCCAGGTCGTTTTCCATGCCCGCATGGCCGAGGAACAGGGCCTGTTCGCCTTTGACGATGTGGCGAACGCCATCGCCGACAAGCTGGAGCGCCGCCACCCGCACGTCTTCGGCGACGAGGCGGCGAAAGCCGACGGCGCCGCCCAGAAGGCCCGCTGGGAGGACATCAAGGCCGGCGAACGCAAGGCGAAGGCGCAGCACGGCGTGCTCGACGACGTGCCCGTCGGCCTGCCCGCCCTCGCCCGCGCCGCCAAGCTGACGAAGCGCGCCGCCCGCGTCGGTTTCGACTGGCCGTCCACCGACGAGGTCTTCGACAAATTCGTCGAGGAGGTCGCCGAGCTGCGCGCCGAGATCGCCGCCGGCGACGTGGAAAAGGCGCGCGGCGAGGTCGGCGACCTGCTCTTCGTCATGGCCAATCTGGCGAGGAAGCTCGGCGTGGAGCCCGAAGACGCCCTGCGCGGCGCCAACGCCAAATTCGTGAGACGCTTCGCCTTCATCGAGGCCGAATTGGCGAAGGACGGGCGCACGCCTGAACAGAGCGATCTGGCCGAGATGGACGCGCTGTGGAACGCGGCCAAGACGGCGGAGCGGCGGTGAACGCCCGCCGTCGGGCGGCGACTTCTCCTTCCACCCTCCGTCACGATGCGGGATGAGAACTCGACTACGAACCATGGGTTGAACATCGTTGCGTGGCGAAGGCCGTGCATCCTAGCTTGGCGCCGCGTCTCCTCCCCGTCGCACAGCGATGGGGAGGGGGACCATGCGAAGCATGGTGGAGGGGTGAATGACGACCCGCCTGACCGTCGAAAGGGCCCGCGCCCTGCGCCGGGTGATGACGCCGCCCGAGGTCCGACTGTGGGCGCGTCTGCGAGCCAAGCGGCTGGATGGCTTGAAATTCCGTCGCCAGCATCCGATCGGCCCTTTTATCCTCGACTTCTACTGCGCGGCGGCGCGGCTGGCGGTCGAGGTGGATGGTCGGATGCATGACCATCCGGATCGGCTTGATCATGACCGACGGCGTACAGCCTGGCTGCATCGGCAGGGGGTGCGGGTTATCCGGCTGGCCGCCGAGTCGGTGAGGACCGAACTGGACGGAGTGCTGGAGTTCATCGCGCGGGTGGCGCGGGAACGAAGCGCAGGTTGACCTTCGACAGGTTGCGGCGCGGCTTCACCCCTCCACCGTCCTTCGCCCTGCGGGCTTTCGGACGGTCCCCCTCCCCGGCGCTGCGCGACGGGGAGGACAGGGCGCTAGCCGAACATCCGCTCGAACCGCCCCAGCGCCGCCGGATGAAGGCGGACCTTCACATGGGTCCGCCCCTCGCCGTCCGTCTCGCGTCCCGTGACCCGCCCGTTCTCGTACAGCCACGCCAGCGCCTCGCCCTGGGACGGGTCCAGCACCAGCTCCGTCTCCGGGTCGTCGTCGATCAGCCCGGCGATGGTCTCGCGCAGGGTCTCGATCCCCTCCCCGGTCCACGCCGAGACCGCGACCGCCTCGCCCTGGGCCCGCAGCCGTTCGGCCATGCCCAACGTCGCCTCGCGCGCCTCGCCCTCCAGCAGGTCGATCTTGTTCCAGACCTCGAGCACCCGCCGCGTCCGCCCCTCGACGGCCGGAATCTGCTCCAGCACGGCCTCGACATCCTTCGCCTGGGCGTCGCTGTCCGGCGAGGCGATGTCGCGGACGTGCAGGATCAGGTCCGCCTCGCCGACCTCCTCCAGCGTGGCCCGGAAGCTCTCGACCAGCTCGTGCGGCAGGTCGGAAATGAAGCCGACGGTGTCGGCGACGATGGCCGGCCGGCCCTGCGGCAGGCGGATGGTGCGCTGGGTGGTGTCGAGTGTGGCGAACAGCAGGTCCTTGGCGAACACCTCGGAGCCGGTCAGCCGGTTGAACAGGGTCGACTTGCCGGCGTTGGTGTAGCCGACCAGCGCCACGGTCGGGAACGGGACCTTCTGGCGGGCCTTGCGGTGCAGGCCGCGGGTGCGGCGCACCTCCTCCAGCTCGGCCTTCAGCTTGACGATGCGGTCGGCGATCAGGCGGCGGTCGAGCTCGATCTGGGTCTCGCCGGGACCGCCGGTCGAGCCGGTGCCGCCGCGCTGGCGCTCGAGGTGGGTCCAGGTGCGCACCAGCCGCGACCGCTCGTAGTCGAGCCGCGCCAGCTCGACCTGCAGCCGGCCCTCCTTGGTCCGCGCCCGGCGGCCGAAGATCTCGAGGATCAGGCCGGTGCGGTCGATGACCTTGCAGTCCCAGGCCTTCTCCAGATTGCGCTGCTGCACCGGGGTGAGCTGGTCGTCGACGACCACGGCCTCGGCCTCGGCGGCGCGCACCAGGGCGGCCAGCTCGTCGACCTTGCCGGAGCCGAACAGGGTGGCGGGTGCGACCTTGCGCACGCGCACGATCTCCTCGGCGCGCACGTCGAGGTCCAGCGCGCGGGCCAGGCCCACGGCCTCCTCGAGCCGCTCCTCGGCGAGCCGCGGGCTCTCGCTACGTCCGTCGGGGTGGATGACGACCGCCCGGATCAGCGGGACGGCGTGGTCGATATGCTTTGTGGTCAATCAGTCTTCTTCGGCGTCGGGCTCGTACAGCTGCACGGGCTGCGACGGCATGATGGTCGAGATGGCGTGCTTGTAGACGAGCTGCGACTGGCCATCGCGACGCAGCAGCACACAGAAGTTGTCGAACCAGGT
>JAEYUE010000255.1 GCA_023433655.1 Pseudomonadota bacterium
CCACACCGACGGCCTGGCCGAACTGGTGTGTTCCAACTCGTTCCGGTCGGACGACTGGGAGTACAACGCCGTGGGCCTGCTGCACGCCGAGATGCGGGCGCTCGACTCGCTCATCATGGCCTGCGGCGACGCCCACCAGGTCCCGGCCGGCGGGGCGCTGGCGGTGGACCGCGAGGGCTTCTCGCAGGCGGTGACCGCCAGGCTCTCCGCCCACCCGCTGGTGACGGTCGTGCGCGAGGAGATCGCCGGCCTGCCGCCGGAAGAGTGGGACAACGTCATCGTCGCCACCGGCCCGCTGACCTCCCCGGCCCTGGCCGACGCCATCCTGAAGACCACGGGCGAGGAGAGCCTGTCGTTCTTCGACGCCATCGCTCCCATCGTCCACGCCGACTCCATCGACTTCGACATCGCCTGGCGCCAGTCGCGCTACGACAAGGCCGGCCCCGGCGGCGACGCCGCCGCCTACGTCAATTGCCCGATGGACAAGGCCCAGTACGACGCCTTCATCGATGCCCTGCTGGCCGGGCCCAAGGCCGAGTTCAAGGAGTGGGAGGACGTCCCCTATTTCGACGGCTGCCTGCCTATCGAGGTGATGGCCGAACGCGGCCGCGAGACCCTGCGCCACGGCCCGATGAAGCCGGTCGGCCTGACCAACCCGCGCGACCCCACGGTCAAGGCGCACGCCATCGTCCAGCTGCGTCAGGACAATGCGCTGGGCACCCTGTTCAACATGGTCGGCTTCCAGACCAAGCTGAAGTACGGGGCCCAGACCGAGGTTTTCCGCATGATCCCCGGCCTGCAGGACGCCCAGTTCGCCCGGCTGGGGGGCCTGCACCGCAACACCTTCCTCAACTCGCCCAAGCTGCTGGACCGCCAGCTGCGCCTCAAGGCCATGCCGCGCCTGCGCTTCGCCGGCCAGGTCACGGGTGTCGAGGGCTATGTCGAGAGCGCCGCCATGGGGCTGCTGACCGGCCGGCTGGCGGCGGCCCAGGCTCTGGGCCGCGACCTCGCCCCGCCGCCGCCCGAGACCGCCATCGGCGCACTGGTCGAGCACATCACCGGCGGCCACCTCGAGGGCTCGAAATTCCAGCCGATGAACATCAACTACGGCCTGTTGCCGCCGCTGGAGGCTCCGAAGGTGGACGCAGAGGGCAAGAAGATCCCGCCGAAGGACCGCGGCCGGGCGAAGAAGCGGCTGATGAGCGTGCGCGCCCTGGAGGCGCTGAAGGCGTGGCGGGACGACGCCTGACCGTGTCGCCGCTGGAGCCCGCCAAGGCCCTGGTCCGGCGCCGCATCACCGCCGTTTTCAACGACGCGTCGAAGGGCGAGCGGCCCGTGCTGCGCCGCGCCGACGCCCTCTTCCCGCCGGACTCGGTGGCCTGGAAGGTCAACGGCGATGTCGCCACCATGATGATCGGCGGCGTCTCGGGCCTCCTGCTTCAGATGCTCCATCCGGCGGTGCTGGCCGGGGTGTGGGACCATTCCGACTTCCGGGCCGACATGCACGGCCGGCTGCGGCGGACGGCCAAATTCATCGCCACCACCACCTATGACCACGCCGGGGCCGGCCAGATGGCGATCGACCGGGTCAACCGCATCCACAAGAAGCTGCGCGGCGTGCTGCCCGACGGGACGCCGTACCGCGTGTCCGATCCGGAGCTGCTGGCCTGGGTCCACGTCACCGAAACGATCAGCTTCCTCGACGCCTGGATCCGCTATGCCGAGCCTCGAATGCCTCTGGCCGAACAGGATGCCTATTTCGCCGAAATGGCCCGGATCGGCGAGGCGCTCCACGCCGCCCCCGTGCCTCGCACCCGAGCCGGGGCCGAGGCCCTGATCCGGTCGTACCGGCCGCGTCTGCGCGCCGACGCGCGGACGCACGAGGTCGCCGCGCTGGTCATGCGCCAGACCGTCGGCATGCCCGCGGTCGATCTGGCCGCCGGCGTGATCATGCAGGCCGGGATGGACCTGTTGCCGGGATGGGCCCGGGCCATGCACGCGCCCTCGTCGGGCCTCCCGGCTCCGCTGGTGCGTACCGGCGCGCTGTCGACCGCGCGTTTCCTCCGCTGGGCTTTTGAGGGCTCGCCGAACCGGCGCGTCCATCCGAAGGACGTGACGTCCTGGTAGCGGACCGGGCCGGCGTGATCTGCTGACCTTCCGGCGATGGCCAGCATGGTTTTTTGCACGAAGTCGTTCTGGAACAACGGCTTGCGGATTTTCCGGGCCAATCTTCCCGCCCGGGAAGCGACCCGGCGCATAATGGAGGTCGCGGTCCGCCCTCGGATGCACGCCGGGTCTTTGACAATCGAATCCCTCGCCGCGCCGCCGCGAAGGCCCGGTCGATCCAATGCAGACTCTGTCGACTCTGCATCACCGTTTTTCGCCGGCGCCGGATGTCGACCCTGCCGACTCTGTCGACTCGTTTTTCGAGCCGGATGGCGTTCAGGTCGCCTTCGCATACTCCAGCCGGGCGATGGCGCGATTGTGCACCTCGTCGGGGCCGTCGGCGATGCGCAGGGTGCGGACCATGGCGTACATCTCGGCCAGCGGCGTGTCGGCCGAGACGCCGGCGCCGCCGAAGGCCTGGATGGCGTCGTCGATCACCTTCAGCGCCATGCGCGGCGCGGCGACCTTGATCTGGGCGATCTCGGACCTGGCGTTCCTGGCCCCGACCTCGTCCATCATCCAGGCGGCCTTGAGCACCAGCAGGCGGCACATCTCGATGTTGGTGCGCGCCTCGGCGACGCGCTGCTCCCAGACCGAGTGCTCGGCGATGGTCTTGCGGAAGGCGGTGCGCGACAGCAGCCGTTCGACCATCAGCTCCAGCGCCCGCTCGGCCATGCCGATGACGCGCATGCAGTGGTGGATGCGGCCCGGGCCGAGGCGGCCCTGGGCGATCTCGAAGCCGCGGCCCTCGCCGGCGATCAGGTTTTCCGCCGGCACGCGCACGTTCTCCAGGACGACCTCGGCGTGGCCGATCGGCCGCTCATCGTAGCCGAACACCGACAGCATCCGCTCGACGCGGAAGCCGGGCGTGTCGACCGGCACGACGATCATCGACTGCTGGGCGTGGGTGGCGGCGTCAGGGTCGGTCTTGCCCATGACGATGGTCATCGCGACGTTGGGGTGGGCCATGTTGGTCGACCACCATTTGCGGCCGTTGATGACGTAATGATCGCCGTCCCGCTCGATGCGGGTCTGGATGTTGGTGGCGTCCGACGAGGCCACCTCCGGCTCGGTCATCAGGAAGGCCGAGCGGACCTCGCCGGCCATCAGCGGCTCGAGCCAGCGGCGCTTCTGGGCCTCGTCGCCATAGAGGTGCAGCACCTCCATATTGCCGGTGTCGGGGGCGTTGCAGTTGAACACCTCGGCCGTCCACAGATGGCGGCCCATCTGTTCGGCCAGCGGCGCGTATTCCAGATTGGTCAGGCCGGCGCCGTGCTCCCCCGGCAGGAACATGTTCCACAGGCCGGCCTCGCGGGCCTCGGCCTTCATGGCCTCCATGACCGGGGGCTGGCGGGTGTGATCCTCGCGCACCTGGGCCCAGTACTCGGCCGAGCGCGGCAGCACCCGCTCGTCCATGAAGCGGCGCAGCCGGTCCTGCCATTCGAGGGCGCGGTCGCTGTGACGGAAATCCATGGTCTCAGTCCTGTCCCGAAAGAGAAACGGCGCGGCATCCTGGGACGCCGCGCCGTCATGTTCCTTGCCTCAGCTCAAGCTCAGCGCTTCAGCAGCGGCGCCAGCTTCTGGGCGATCATCATGTCGCCGGCGATCTTCAGCTTGCCCTGCATGAAGGCCATCATGGGGTCGAGCCGGCCCTCCGACAGGGCCATGAAGTCGTCCAAGGACATCGAGACGGTGGCGTCGGCCGGCTTGTCCTCGTTGGTCACGGTGTTGGGGACCGAGGCGCCATCGATGAAGATCTTGCCGGCGTCGCCGAGGTCGAGCTTGACGGTCTTGCCCAGACCGGAGTTGTCGCCGACGGCGCCGCGGATGTGTTCGGTGACCTGGGCCAGATCGGGCATGGTGCGTCTCCTGCGAGAGGTTGAAGCTTCGACCTAGACCGCGCAGGCAGGCCTGCCAAGATCACGTGAGGTCAAGATGGGTCCCGCCAGGCTGAGGCCAGCGGGCGATCAGGGAGAGGTCCCGATCAGTAGTAGCTTGCGAAATCGCCGGACTCTTCCGGCTCGCCGCGGCGAATTGGCCCTGCGGTCCTGAGGTCGGCCCGGGTCCTCGGATCGTTCCAGCCCGCGTCACGATCGCGGTCGCGGCGCTCGCGCCATTGCTCGCGCCGCTCGACCCATTCGCGCCTGCGGGCCTCCCGCATCTCCCGCTCGCGGCGGTCCATCGCCTCCATCCGCGCGCGCCTGGCCGCCCGCTCGCCCTCGAAATCCCGCCGCGGCGCATCGAAGCCGAACCAGCGGCTCTCGTACCGGGGCGGCGGCTCGCGCCGCTCCGGCGGAGCGGGCACGAAGATCGCCGCGACCGACCGCCTTTCCGGCCGGACGATCTCCTCATCCCTCCAGGATTCATCGTAGGACCACGCGGCGTCCTCAAGCCGGGGCAAGGGCGGCGGCAGGCCCTGGAAGCCGTCGACCAGTTCGCCGACCTCCATGACCGAACCGGGCTGGATCTTCGGCTCACGCGGATGCACCACCTCGATCCGCAAC
>JAEYUE010000227.1 GCA_023433655.1 Pseudomonadota bacterium
CTCGACGACATGAAGGGCGTGCTCTCGGGCATGCTGGCGCCGCTGCAGCGCGAGACCTTCCTGGGCAACGCCCAGGTGCTGCAGGTCTTCGACATCTCCAAGACCGGCAAGATCGCCGGTTGCCGGGTCACCGAAGGCGTGGTGCGCAAGGGCGCCAAGGTCCGCATCATCCGCGACGACGTGGTGGTGCTGGAGCTGGGCACGCTGCAGACGCTCAAGCGCTTCAAGGACGAGGTCAACGAAGTCCCGTCGGGCCAGGAATGCGGCATGCATTTCCAGGGCTTCCAGGACATCAAGGCCGGCGACTACATCGAGTGCTTCACGGTCGAAGAGATCAAGCGCACGCTCGACTAGAGGGACGGCGGCGTCGCCGCGCCGCCGTTTCGCCCCATCCATCACGGATCAAGGCTTCCATGCGCCGCATCCTGATCCTCGCTCTCGGACTCATCGCCGTCGCCGGACCGGCCGCGGCCGAGACCCGCTACCTGGCCTATGACGCCGCCGACCGGGTCACCCAGGCCCTGACGCGCGGGGTGACGCTGGAGGCCGATCGCGGTCTGTTCGGGGCCATCAGCGTGCGGCGGATCATCTCGACCTCGCAGCGCGGCGCGGCCGACATCCGCCGCGGCGGGCCGGGCGCGGTGCGCGGCGCCCTGCCGGCCGGCTCGACCGAGAGCACCATCTATCACATCACACCGGAGGGCGACGGCCGCGGCCTGTCGCGGGCGCTGTGCCCCGGGGCGGACGAGGTCTGGCTGGTGTCGGGCCGGGTGCGGCTGGCCCGCCCGCTGATCCTGCACGCGGTCGGCCGCTGGTCGGACGGCGCCTACCGGCACTGCGTGCAGCTGAGCTATTCGTGGCGCGGCGAATGGGCGACGCCGCCGGCGGGCGGCCTCGACGACTCCGGCGCCCCTATCGGGCGATAGGCGTTCACCTCTCCCGCGACCCTCGCTAGGGTTGCGCCATGACCGCCGCCACGGCCCCCTCCCAGACCGCGATGAAGCGCCTCGCCGGCGCGCTGTCGTTCATCTGCCTGGTGCTGTTCCTGCTGGCCATCGAGCAGAGGCACACGGTGGCGATCTGGGAGACGTTGCGCGACGAGGCCGTTCCCGCCGCGCGCCGGGTCGCCGGATGGGTGGCGCGCCTGCCGTCGGGAGCGGCCGACGGTTTCAACGGCCTGAAGACAGCGGCGGCGGCGGAGTCCGCGCCCCTCGCGGCGGCGCCGGACGCCCGGACGATCCTCGGCGGGGAATACCGCCCGGCCGACGAGGCCGCCCGCGCCGCCGCCGGAACCCTGTCGGTGGTCGGCGCCGAACTGCGCCTCGAGAACGGCGACGTGCTGCGCACCCGGCCGCTGCGCATCGCCGCCGGCGTGGAGGTCTACGCGCCGGGGGAAACCTTCGCCGCCCGGCTGAACGCGCCGGCCGACGCCCAGATCGAACTGCGCGAGGTCGTGGCCCCGGCCGGGACCCGAGCGGTCCCGCCCGTGAAGCTGTGCGGCGGAGAGGCCGCGGCCGTCGCCGCCCTGCTGCACCGCCGCGACCGCGTCGACCTCATGCTGTTCCGCTCGCGCGCCCCGGGGCCGGGCGCGCCCGCCGGCGACCTGTGCGGCGTCTGGAGTTTCACCGCCCGATGAGACTGTTCCGTACGCGCACCGGCCTGGGGCCCCTGCTCGCCGCCGCCGTCCTCGGCGCCGCCGCGGCGCTGTGGACGTGGACCGCCCCCGGCGACCTGACCCTGTGGCGGGCCGGCCCCGGAGAACCGGGCGTGGAGCTGCACCTGCTCGACAACGGCTTTCACACCGACCTCGCCGCGCCGCGGGCGGCGCTGGAGGCGCGCGGCGGCCCGCTGGCCGAGGCGGTCCGCCGTCTGGCCCCGGGCGACTGGATCCTGATCGGCTGGGGCGACGCCAAATTCTACGTCGACCAGAGCCCGATGGAGGGCCGTCTGCCCGACGGGGCGCGCGCCTTCTTCCGGCCCGGCAATCCGTCGGTGGTCATGCTGGACCCGGCGCAGGCCGATCCGCGCCGGCTGTTCGCCGGGGACGGCCGCCGCACCCTGCGCCTGACGCCGGCCGGCTTCGAGGCCATGGCGGCCAGGATCGAGGCCTCGCTGGACCTGTCGGACGGCGGGCCGCGCATCGCCGCCGCGCGCGAGGGCGACGACGCCCGCTTCTTCGCCAGCCGCGAGACCTTCTCGATCGCCCATCTGTGCAACCACTGGACGGCGGGGGTGCTGAACGCCGGCGGCCTGCCGGTGCGGCCGTTCCGCTCGATCGTTTCGTCCGAGCTGATGGCCGCCATCGACCGGGTCGAACTGGACAGGCCCGCGCCGCGGGCCTAGACCGCCGGGCTTCGCTTTTCGAGCCGGGTCCGAGCCCCGGCGGGCGACACGGAAGGAGCGTCCCATGGGCCGCAAACAGCACACCCGCAACGCCTCGGGCCCGCAGGGGCCGTCGCAGCGCCAGCTGCGCGCCGGCGAGCTGATCCGACACGCCCTCGTCGAAGTGCTGCGCGAGGAGGAGATCCACGACCCGGCCATGGAGGGGGTGTCGGTGACGGTCACCGAGGTGCGGCTGAGCCCGGACCTGAAGCACGCCACCTGTTTCGTCGAGCCGCTGGGCGCGGGGGTGGAGAGCGCCCCGACCGCCGGTCACGTCGAGGAGATCGTCAAGGCGCTGAACGCGCACGCGAAATTCCTGCGCGGCGTGCTCGGCAAGCATATCGACATGAAGTTCACGCCCGACCTGAAATTCCGCCACGACGAGAGCTTCGACGCGGCCGGGCGGATGGATCGCCTGTTCAGCGACCCGCGGGTGCAGGCCGACCTCGCCCGCGCCGACGAGGAAGACGCCGACTGATGGGCCGCCGCAGGAAGGGCGACGTCGTCGACGGTTGGGTCTGTCTCGACAAGCCGGTGGAGATGGGCTCGACCGAGGCGGTCTCGAAGGTGCGCCGGCTGTTCAATGCGCAGAAGGCCGGGCACGCGGGGACGCTGGACCCGCTGGCCTCGGGGATCCTGCCCATCGCGCTCGGCGAGGCGACCAAGACCGTGCCGTTCATGATGGAGGCGGAGAAGGTCTACCGCTTCACCATCAACTGGGGCGTCTCGACCGACAGCCTCGACCGCGAGGGCGAGATCGTCGCCCGCTCGGACGTGCGGCCGACGGCGGCCCAGGTGGAGGAAGCGCTGAAGGCCTTCGTCGGCGAGATCGACCAGGTCCCGCCGGCCTTCTCGGCCATCAAGGTCGACGGCCAGAGGGCGTATGACCTGGCCCGCGACGGCGTGGCGGTCGAGCTGAAGCCGCGGCGGGTGACCATCCACGAGGCGAGGGTGACGGCGGCGCCGGACGCGGACCACGTCGAGATCACGATGCGCACGGGCAAGGGCGTCTATGTGCGCTCGCTGGCCCGCGACCTGGCGGCGGCCCTGGGCGCCGAGGGGCATGTTTCGGCCCTGCGCCGCGAGCGGGTCGGGCCGTTCTCGACGGAAAACGCCGTATCGCTGGATTTTCTCATCGATCTGGTGCATAGGGACGCCGCCTCGGAAGGCTTGCTTCCCGTCGCGACCGCCCTGGACGACATCCCGGAGTTGGCCGTGACGGACCAGGACGCCTTCTCGCTTCGGCAGGGACGGCCGATCGTTCTGCTCCCCCGACAGGTCGAAACGCTCAAGGCCCGCCTTCGGGAGGGTTCAAGAACCGTTTCAGCCTTTCAGGGCGGGACGCTCGTCGCGCTCGGTCAGTTGCGGGCCGGTCGGCTTGAACCCGACCGCGTATTCAATCTCCCCTGAAAGCCGGGGGACTCCAGCATGGAGATACCCGATGTCGATCACTGCTGAACGCAAGCACGAAGTCATCGCCGACAACGCCCGCTCCGAGGGCGACACCGGCTCGGCCGAGGTCCAGGTCGCGATCCTGTCGGAACGCATCGCCAACCTCACCGAGCACTTCAAGACCCACAAGAAGGACAACCACTCGCGCCGCGGCCTGCTCAAGATGGTCTCGCAGCGTCGTCGCCTTCTTGACCACCTGAACAAGGTCGATCGCGAGCGCTACACGGCGCTGATCACCAAGCTCAACCTGCGCCGCTAAGGGGCGCCGGAACAGGCGGAAGAGTTTTTCGAGGCGCGGGCGTCACGTCCGCGCCTCGTTCCGCATCCAGAACCAACCCGCGCGCCGCGGGGTTATGCGGCGCAGACGCGAGGGCTGACAACCGGTCCTCAAACATCCCGGTCCGTCGCGATGGCGCGGCGGCCCATGGACCGAAGGACTGAACGCCCGACGCTCCACCCGCTCATGGGACCCCGCGCGGAATCCGCCCGCGGGATACGAAAGACGAAACATGTTCGATATCAAACGCAAGACGATCGAGTGGGCCGGACGCCCGCTGACGCTGGAGACGGGCCGCATCGCGCGCCAGGCCGACGGCGCCGTGCTGGCGACCTACGGCGAGACCGTGGTCCTGGCCACCGTGGTCTACGGCCGCGCCCCCAAGCCGGGCCTGGATTTCTTCCCGCTGACCGTCAACTACCAGGAAAAGACCTTCGCCGCCGGCAAGATCCCGGGCGGCTACTTCAAGCGTGAAGGCCGGCCGACCGAGAAGGAGACCCTGGTCTCGCGCCTGATCGACCGCCCGATCCGTCCGCTGTTCGTCAAGGGCTTCAAGAACGAGACCCAGGTCATCGCCACCGTGCTGCAGCACGACATGGAGAACGACCCGGACATCGTCGCCATGGTCGCCACCTCGGCCGCCCTGACCCTGTCGGGCGTGCCCTTCATGGGCCCGATCGGCGGCGCCCGCGTCGGCTACATCGACGGCGAGCTGGTGCTGAACCCGACCCTGGACCAGATGGCCGACTCCGCCCTGGACCTGGTCGTCGCCGGCACCCAGGACGCCCTGATGATGGTCGAGTCCGAGGCCAAGGAGCTGTCGGAAGAGACCTTCCTCGACGCCCTGATGTTCGCCCACCGCGGCATGCAGCCCGTCATCGATGCGATCATCGACCTGGCCGAGCACGCCGCCAAGGAGCCGTTCGACTTCCAGGCCGAGGACCACTCGGACGTCGTCGCCTCGATCAAGAAGCTGGTCGGCGAGGACATCAAGGCGGCCTACACCCACGTCGGCAAGTACGACCGCCGCTCGGGCGTCGACGTCGCCAAGAAGAAGGCCGCCGAGGCCCTGGTGCGCACCGACGAGAAGCCCGACGGCGTCGACCCGTCGAAGTTCGGCGCCGCCTTCAAGGAGTGCGAAGCCGAGGTCCTGCGCCGCGACATCATCGAAAACGGCCACCGCGTCGACGGCCGCGCCCTCGACAAGGTCCGTCCGATCGTCTCGGAAGTCGGCGTCTTCCCGCGCACCCACGGCTCGGCCCTGTTCACCCGCGGCGAGACCCAGGCCATCGTGGTCGCCACCCTCGGCACCGGCGAGGACGAGCAGTACGTCGACGCCCTGAGCGGGACGTACAAGGAGAAGTTCCTCCTCCACTACAACTTCCCCCCCTATTCGGTCGGCGAGACCGGACGGATGGGCGGCGCCGGCCGTCGCGAGATCGGTCACGGCAAGCTGGCGTGGCGGGCGATCCGTCCGATGCTGCCGTCGGCGGAGGAGTTCCCCTACACCATCCGTCTGGTGTCGGAGATCACCGAGTCCAACGGCTCGTCGTCGATGGCCACGGTGTGTGGTTCGTCGCTGGCCCTGATGGACGCCGGCGTGCCGCTGAAGCGTCCGGTCTCGGGCATCGCCATGGGCCTGATCCTCGAGCCGTCGGGCGAGTTCGCCATCCTGTCCGACATCCTCGGCGACGAGGATCACCTGGGCGACATGGACTTCAAGGTGGCCGGCACGCGTGAGGGCATCACCTCGCTGCAGATGGACATCAAGGTGGCCGGCATCACCGAGGAGATCATGCGCAAGGCCATCGCCCAGGCGACGGCCGGCCGCCTGCACATCCTCGACGAGATGGACAAGGCCATCACCGGCGCCCGCACCGAGCTGGGCGAGTTCGCGCCCAAGATCGAGACGATGAAGATCGCCACCGACAAGATCCGCGACGTCATCGGCACCGGCGGCAAGATCATCCGCGAGATCGTCGAGAAGACCGGCGCCAAGATCAACATCGAGGACGACGGCACGATCAAGATCGCCGCCTCGGAGCAGGACAAGATCGACGCGGCCAAGAACTGGATCTCGTCGATCGTGTCCGAGCCCGAGCCCGGCATGATCTACACCGGCAAGGTCGTGAAGGTCGTCGACTTCGGCGCCTTCGTGAACTTCTTCGGCGCCAAGGACGGCCTCGTCCACGTGTCGCAGATGGCCCTGGAGCGCGTCGCCAACCCGGCCGACGTCGTTTCCGAAGGCCAGGAGGTCAAGGTCAAATTCCTCGGCCTCGACGACCGCGGCAAGACCAAGCTGTCGATGAAGGTCGTCGATCAGGAAACCGGCGAGGACCTGACCGACAAGATCAACGCCGAGCGCGCCGAACGCGGCGAGCCCCCGATGTCGGAAGACACCGGCGGCCGTCCGAAGCGCGAAGGCGGTGATCGCGGCGGCGACCGCGGCCGCCGTCGTCGGGACTGAGGTCCCCCGGCACGCTGAAATGAAGAAGGCCCCGGCGTTCCCGCCGGGGCCTTTTCTATGACGGCGAGACCGGAACGATCGAGGGCGTCGGCGGTCGTTCCTCAAGCGGCGGGCCGCCTGGGCAGAGTTCCGGGTAGAGAACCGCCTGGAAGCCCGGACCGGCGTACATGGGTTGGGGGCGCCGTTCCTCCGGCGGAATCGTCATGGACTGGATCTCGGAACCATCGGCGCGGAACACGGCCACGCTCAGCATCGTCAGGGTGCGCGCCTGGCAATCGAGTTCGTAGACGTTCTCACCCATGGTCCATTCCCGCGGCTCCGCGAGGGTGAGCCTGACCACCAGTTGGCGGCTGGCCCCGTCTTCCCCCTCCAGCGGTCGCCACACAGCGGTCCCCAACTCGCCGGACTCGAGCGGTTTCCAGTCATCCGGATCGGCCGGGCCGGCGAGAACGAGGGGGGCGGAAAGTAGGGCGATGAGCATGATCGGACCCTAGGAGGCCCTCCACGCCCTGTCGAGCGCGCCGTCGCCGGCGTCAGACCGCGCCAGCCTACCGCGGCGCCCGCTTGGCCAGAATCCGCTGCAGCGTCCGCCGGTGCATGCCCAGCCGTCGGGCTGTTTCCGAGACGTTGTGGTCGCACAGCTCGTAGACACGCTGGATATGCTCCCACCGCACCCGGTCGGCGCTCATCGGGTTCTCGGGCGGCTCGGGCGCCTCGCCGGTCATCAGCAGCGCCTTGACCACGTCGTCGGCGTCGGCGGGCTTCTGCAGATAGTCGACGGCCCCGGCCTTGACCGCCGCGACGGCGGTGGCGATGGCGCCGTAGCCGGTCAGCATGACGATGCGGGCGTCGTCGCGCCGGTCGCGGATGGCCTCGACCACCTTCAGCCCGTTGCCGTCCTCCAGCCGCATGTCCAGCACGGCGAAGGCCGGGACCGATGACCGCAGGGCCTCGCGCGCCTCGGCCACCGAGGCGGCGGTGGTGACCTCGAACCCGCGGCTCTCCAGCGCCCGGCCCAGGCGGGTGCGCAGGGCGTTGTCGTCGTCCAGCAGCAACAGGGTGCGGTCCGGCAGGGCGGCGATCCGGTCTTCGGCTTCGGTCATCGGCTTCTCCTTGGCGCTGGACTCGGTAACCGCGCGCCTGCGGTCAAGGTTCAGATAGGGGGTGCGACATCAGGACGAAACCTCCAGCGCCGGCCGGGGCCAGCGCACGGCGACGCGCGCGCCCCGGGGCTGGCCCTTCGGCGGCGCCGGCCCGCCGTCGCCCGGCCCGACCGAGACC
>JAEYUE010000243.1 GCA_023433655.1 Pseudomonadota bacterium
CCCCGGTCCCGGCCCCCGTCGTGGCCGCGCCGCAGGAGCCCGTCATCGAGATCGTTCCGGCCCAGCCGGCCGGGCCGCCCCCGACCGCAGCCGAGCGGCCGCCGGCGGATCCGGACGCGCCGATCACCACCCGTCCCCAGCCGCTCGAAACGGCGGGGGACTAGGCGGAGCGAAGGGTCAGATAGCCGCGCTCGACCATGCGGCGCAGGCCCTCATAGGCCTCGGCAAGTTCCTCATAGGCGGTCCGGGCCGAGGTCAGCCGCGCGATCTGGTCCGCCGTTGACGGCGCGCCGGACTCGCTCTGGCGCAACGCCTCTGCCACCCATTTCGCCCGCGCCGTGGCGGTCAGCACGGCCAGGCGCTGGAACACCGCCGGGTCGAGACCGGGCAGGGCGGCGGCGATCACCTCGCGATTGGCCACGAAGGCCGAATAATCGATCTGCTCAAGCAGGCCGCGCAGCCGCCGCTGCTCCTGCGGATCGGCGTCCTGCGGCTCGAAATGATCCCGCTGCCGACGGTAGGTGGAGGTCTGGATGGTCGACATCGCGCCGCTCCGGAGGTGGTCGCCGCAAAGCCTGCGCTGCGCCGATTAACGAGGTGTTGCGGAGGAGGGCTTGCCGTAGCCGCCTGCGTCATGATACTTAAGTGAATGCTTCAGCATCAGCCGTCGCTCGATCTCGCCTTCCAGGCCCTGTCGGATCCCACCCGCCGGCGCATGGTCGAACGCCTGTCGGCTGGCCCCGCCACGGTCAGCGAACTGGCCGATCCCCTGCCCATGTCGATGTCGGCGGTGGTGCAGCATCTGAAGATTCTCGAGGCCTCCGGTCTGGTGGTCTCGGAGAAGGTCGGCCGCGTCCGCACCTGCCGCGTGCAGCCCCAGGCTCTCAGCGCCGCCGAACGCTGGATCAACGACCGCCGCCGCTCGGTCGAGCGCAGCCTCGACCGCCTCGCCGCCTATCTCGACGAGACCCGCCCTGAAGAGGAGCCCCGCTGATGACCGCCGCCGCCCCCGACCTGGCCCACGGAACCTTCGCCATTGAGCGCCGCTACGACGCCTCGCCGGAGCGTGTGTTCCGCGCCTATGCCGATCCCGCCGCCTTCCGCCGCTGGTTCGTCGAGGGCGAGGACTGGACCATCCACGACTGGACCTACGACTTCCGGGTCGGGGGCTACGCCGGCGGCAGCTTCCGCTTCGGCGACGAGGGGAATGAGACCTGGTTCAACGACACCGAACACCTCGACATCGTCGAGAACCGTCGCATCATCGTCAGCTATGTCATGGGGCGCGTGACCCCGGCGGGCAAGGAACGCGCCTCGGCCTCCCTGGCCACGACGGAACTCGTCGCCGACGGCGCCGGAACGCGGCTGATCTACACCGAACAGGGCGCCTATTTCGGCGGGAACCCGCGTCAGGAAATCGCCATGCGCGAGGAGGGCTGCGGCGAGATGCTCGACAAGCTCGCCCGCGAACTGGAGGCGCATTCGTGATGGCCGGCAAGGTGCGCGTCAGTTGTTACGCCGTCTCCGTCGACGGCTTCGGGGCCGGACCTGACCAGAGCCTGCAGCATCCCCTCGGCGTCGGCGGCGAGGAGCTGCATCACTGGTTCTACCCCACGAAGACCTTCCGCACCCTGTTCGGCGACGGCCAGGGCGAGGAAGGAACCGACAACGGCTTCGCCGAGCGCGGCATGCAGGGCATCGGGGCCTGGATCCTCGGCCGCAACATGTTCGCGCCGAGCCGGGGGCCGTGGCCGGACGACGGCTGGAAGGGCTGGTGGGGCGAGGAGCCGCCCTATCACACGCCCGTCTTCGTCCTGACCCATCACCCGCGTCCGTCGCTCGAGATGAAGGGCGGCACGGTCTTCCATTTCGTCACCGGCGGCATCGAGGCGGCGCTGCAGCAAGCCCGCGAGGCGGCCGGCGAGCTGGACATCCGCATCGGCGGCGGGGCGGCGACCATCCGCCGGTATCTGCAGGCCGGGCTGATCGACGAGCTGCACATCGCCGTCTCGCCGGTCCTGCTCGGCCGCGGCGAGCCGCTGTGGGCCGGTCTCGATCTCCCGGCCCTGGGCTATGAGGTCGCCGTCTGCACCGCCGGCGAACACGCCACCCATCTGCAGATCGTGCGCCGCGGGGCCGCCCGATGACGGCCGACCGCCTCTTCTTCGGCGCCTTCACGCTTGAGCGCCGCTACGACGCTACGCCCGCCCGGGTGTTCCGCGCCTTCACCGACCGTGAGATCAAGCAGGGCTGGCTGGGCTGCGAGGAGGTGACCGCCCCGGTCATCGAACGCCTCGACTTCCGCCCCGGCGGCCGCGAGGTCAGCCGCGGCGCGGGCCCGGACGGGGCAGAACACCTTTTTGAGGGAAGCTACCTCGACATCGTCGACGGCCGCCGCTTCGTCTTCGCCTTCGTCATGCACGTGGGCGGAAAGAAGGTGTCGGCCTCGATCGCCTCCGTCGAAGTCCTCCCCGACGCCGGCGGCTCGCGCCTGGTCTTCAACGAACAGGGCGTCTACTTCGGCGAGGACGGCTGGGCCGAGCGCGAGGAGGGCACGGCCTGGGGCCTGGACCAGCTGGCCCGCTGGCTGGCGTCGCACAGGGAGGCCGGTTGACCATGTCGCTGATCCTCTGGTCCCACCCCTATTCCGCCTATGGCCAGAAGGCCCTCGTCGCCCTCTACGAACTGGGCCTGCCGTTCGAGGCGAGACTGGTCGACTTCGCCGACGAGTCGGCCATGGCGGAATTCCGGGCGCTGTCGCCCTTCGCGAAGATGCCGGTTCTGATCGACAAGGCGGCGGACCGCGCCGTCCATGAGTCCAGCATCGTCATCGAATACCTGGACCGGGCGGCCGGCGGCGGGCGGCTGATCCCCATCGATCCGGGCGTGGCGCTCGAGGCCCGCTGGGTCGACCGCATCATCGACACCTATGTCGGCGCCCCGATGAACCGGATCATCTTCCACCGGCTCGGCCGGGCAGGGCCGCCGCCGCCGGAGGCGGTCATGGCGCTGGACGCCAACGAGATCGCGACCGCCTGGGACCTGCTGGAACGCCGTCTCGGCGACGGCCGCGCCTGGGGCGCGGGCGAGGCCTTCACCCTCGCCGACTGCGCCGCGGCCCCGATCCTGACCTACGCCCGGCGGCTGGTGCCGTTCGGCGACCGTCCCCGGCTCAGGGCGTATCACGGCCGGCTGATGGAGCGGCCCTCGTTCCGCCGCGCGCTGGAGGACGCCGCGCCGTTCGGCGACCTGATGCCGGCCCCGCCGGCGGTCGACTGAGCGGATCAGCCGTTGGCGGTCTCCAGCGCGGTGGTCCCGCCCGGCGTCCGCGCCACGTCCAGCAGCTTCAGCCGGAAGACCAGCACGCTGTTGGCCGGAATCTCCCCCGCCGGCTGGTCGCCATAGCCCACCTCCGGCGGGATGTAGACCAGCCACTCGTCGCCGACGGTCATATGCTGCAGGGCGTCGCGCATGCCGGGGATCAGCGATCCCTCGATGCCGTCCTCGACCGTGAACACCGCCGGCGTGCCGCGCTGGAACGAGCTGTCGAACACCGTCCCGTCGGTCAGCGAACCCTCATAGTCGACGCGCACGAGGTCGTTGCCGTCCGGCCGCTCGCCGCCCGGAGGACCGGCCTGCAGCACCTTGTACTGTACGCCCGAGGGCAGGCTGCGCACGCCGTCGGCCCTGGCGTTCGTCTGCATGAAGAAGGTCGCCGCCCGCAGGTTCGCCGCCGCCTCCGCGTCCACGCCCGGCGCCGCCTCGCGGCCGCAGCCGGCCAGCGCCCCCGCCAGCGCCAGAACCGCCGCCGCCCTAACCCATCCGTAGCGCATATCCCGCCTCTTCCAGTTGCCGCCGGATCTCGCCGGCGTGTTGCTCGCCGCGCGTCTCGACCATGATGTCGAACTCGGCGCCCTTGGCCGGCACGTCCAGCGCCAGCCGGTTGTGCACCACGTCGATGATGTTGCCGCCGAGCTCGCCGATGATGGCGCTCATCTTCGCCAGCATGCCGGGGCGGTCGTCGCCGATGATGCGATAGACCACCAGCCGCTTCTCGCGCACCAGTTCGCGGTTCAGGACCACGGCCAGCATCCGCGAGTCGATGTTGCCGCCGGTCAGTTCGAGGCCGACCTTCAGGCCGCGGAACTTGTCCGGATAGGCCAGCATGGCCGCGAGGCCGCCGGCCCCCGCGCCTTCGGCGACGGTCTTCTCGAGGGTGGCCAGGAAGGCGACGCCCTTTTCGAAATCCGCCTCGTCGCAGACCAGCACCTCCTCGACCAGCGGGTCCGCCAGGGCGAAGGGGATTTCGCCCACCGCCTTGATGGCGATGCCCTCGGCGATGGTCTGGCCGCCGCATTTCGGCGGCTCGCCGCGGCGGCGGGCGTTGAAGGACGGATACATGGCCGCCTCGACGCCGAAGATGCGGATCGACGGCTTCAGCGCCTTGGCCGCGATCGCCGAGCCGGCGATCAGCCCGCCGCCGCCCACGGGGATGATCAGCACATCGAGATCCGGCGCGTCCTCGAGGAACTCCAGCCCGCAGACGCCCTGGCCGGCGACGATGCCCTCGTCGTCGAAGGCCGAGACGAAGACGAAGCCCTCCTCATCGCGCAGGCGGTGGGCCTCTTCGGTTGATCCGGAGAAGTCGGCGCCCTTGATCACCACCGTCGCGCCGTGGGCGCGGGTGCCGTCGGCCTTCACGAAGGGGGTGCCCTCGGGCATGACGATGGTCACCGGCACGCCCAGCCGCGCGCCGTGGTAGGCGAGGGCCTGGGCGTGGTTGCCGGCGCTGGCGGCGACCACGCCCCGACGCCGCTCCTCGGGCGACAGCTGCAGCAGCCGGTTCAGGGCGCCGCGCTCCTTGAAGCTGCCGGTGAAATGCAGGTTGTCGTACTTGATCCAGACCTCGGCCCCGGTCAGCTGCGACAGCTTGCGCGAATGGCGCACCGGCGTGCGGTCCACCTGGCCGGCGATGCGCTCCCGCGCCGCCAGAATGTCGTCAAACGTGACTGTCATGACCTTCCCCATGCCCGGTCTGCCGCCGGGTCGCCGCGAGGTTTTGGACCACGGTCCGGGGCGTCGCAACCTTGACCTTGCCGCGGCGTTCAGCGTCTCATCCGGATGTTCGACCCGCGCCCCGACGGAGAGAGCCCCATGGCCGCGCACACCATCCAACGATCGTCCCTGATTCCGCTGATCGCCGCCGTGGCGCTCGGCGGCGCCCTCGCCGCCTGCGAGACCGTGCCGATGAATCGCGGCTTCGGCCCGGGGCCGGGACCGGCGCCCGCGCGGGCCGTCTTCGACCCCGCGGACTTCGCCTGGTCGACGGCCTCCGGTCCGGCCTCGATCGACGGCCGCATCGACTATCGCCGCGACGGCCGGGTGTTCGACTGCACCGGCTCGGTCGGCCTGACCCCGGACACGCCCTACACCCGCGCCCGCTTCCGCACCCTCTACGGCTCGACCGACCGGGCCGCCGTGCCGGAATCGATCGTCCGCGCCCGCACCGTGCCGGATCCCAACGCCGACTACCGCTCCTACGTCCGGTCGACCACCTGCCGCGACGGCCGTTTCAGCTTCTCGGGCCTGCCCTCGGGCGGCTGGTTCATCATCGCTCCGGTCAGCGCCGGGGGCGACGATCGCGTCGTGCTGATGCGCTACGTCACCACCCGCAACGGGCGCGTCTCGATCACCCTGTAAGCGTTCGCCCTCAGTCTCTCGTCAGGCCGCGTACCGGGCCGCCCTGGAGGATTAACCATGCGCCGCCCGCTGTTCTTCGCCCTGATCGCCGCCGCCGGCTGCGCCCTCGCGGCCGTCCCTGCGGCGGCGCAGTCGTGGGGCCACAACAGCGGCTATGGCCACTCTCGCGGATCCTCGAACTGGGCGCCTTCGGCCTTCGACTGGCGCAGCCAGCTGGACCGCCCGGGCGACTATCGCTGCGACGCCTTCTGGGACGCCAGCCGCAACGACTGCCACGCCCGCTGGCGCGATCAGCGCCATCGCGTCAGCCCGCAGGCCCGCCGCGACTACCGCGCCCTGGCCGGCTACCGGGGCAACCACGGGCGCTACGGGCGCGGCTACAGCTACGGCTATGGCGACCGCTACGGCCATTCCTTCCGCCGTCGGGGCTACGGCCAGGCGCATGGCTACGGCCACGGCCACGGCTACGGCGCGCCGGCGGGCGCGGCGTATCACGGGGCCTACGGGCGGCCGGACATCGTCTATTCCGGCGGCGGCCATGTCTATGGAGCCGGCGGTCGCGATCCGGGACGGGTGCACTGGTGCGCCTCGCGCTACCGCTCCTACGACCCGAGCAGCGGCTACTACCGCGCTTACAGCGGCCACCTGGTCTTCTGCGGCTGACCGCCCGCCCGGCGAACCGGGTTCACCCGATCACGGAACAGTGGGTGAGCGGCGTTCGCCATCCTTTCGCCTTCTGCGCCCCGCTTGGCTCTCCCTGACCCGCAAGGGGCGGTGGATCAGGGAGCGCGTTCATGTCCCAGCACAACATCTCCGGTTCGGAAGTCTTCGGGCCCAAGCCCGGCGTGGTGATCCGGTCGGTCAAGACCAGCGGCCTGCGCCGGCAGCGCGCGGCGCGCACCTGGCTGGCCTTCATCGCCGGGGCGGCGGTGGCGATCGTCGGCGGCGCCGTGGCGGCGGCGGCCATTCTCGGGCCGACCGCCTTCGGCTGAGGCCGTCAGGCCAGCCAGACCATGCGCCGGGTCTCGGTCTCGGCCCCGCGCGCCCGGCTGAAGCCCCGCCGCACCTCGCCGGTGTACAGGAAGCCGGCCTTCTCCAGCACGCGGCCCGAGGCCGGATTGTCCGCGAAATGCCCGGCCACCAGCGCACGCCGGCGCCAGCGCCTCGACGCCCAGGCCAGCGCCCCCTCCAGCGCCTCGGTGGCGTAGCCGCGGCCCCAGAACGGGCGGCCGATCCAGTAGCCGACCTCGGGGGCCGGATCGCCGTCCTCGAACAGGCCGATGACGCCGACCGGACCGTGATCCTCATGCTCGATCAGGAAGGTCGCCGCGCGCTCTGGGTCCTGGCCGGCCACGGCCAGCACGAAGGCCTCGGCGTCCTCGACCGAATAGGGGTGGGGCATGCGCAGCGTCATTCGCGCCACGTCGATGTCGTTGGCCAGCCCGGCCAGACGGCTGACGTCCTGCACGCCGGGCGCGCGCAGGGCGAGGCGCCGCGTCTCGACGACGGGGGAGGGTTCGATCACGCACATGGGACGGCCTCGGTGTTCGCGCCGCCTCCTTGGAGGGCTCGGACGGCTTCGAGGCGGGGAACGAAAACGGGGAGCCTGGTGATCCAGACTCCCCGCGGAAATAATCCCTGGTCCGGATCGCGGCTCTCGAGCCTTGCGCGATCCGGGTGTCAGTCGGTCTCGCGCTACTCGGCGGCCATGGCCTGTTCAGCGGCCGGAAGAATCGACACGTAACAACGGCCGCCACGCTTGGTGGTGAATTTGACCGAGCCGTTGACGGTGGCGAACAGGGTGTGGTCGCGGCCGAGGCCGACGTTCTCACCCGGGTGGAAGGTGGTGCCGCGCTGACGCACGAGGATGTTGCCGGCCAGCACGCGCTCGCCGCCGAACTTCTTCACGCCGAGGCGCTTCGACTCGGAGTCGCGACCGTTGCGCGACGAACCACCGGATTTCTTGTGAGCCATGGGTTTGCTCCTTGTTCCTTCAGCGCGTCCCCGCCATCGGGCCGGGGCGTCGCTCTATTGAATCTTACGCTTCGTCGGTCTTGGCGGCCTTGACCTTCGGCGCAGCCTTCTTGGCGGGGGCCTTCTTGGCCGGAGCCTTTTCCGCGGCCGGGGCCTCGGCGGCGGCTTCAGCCTTCGGAGCCGCAGCCTTCTTCGCCGGCTTGGCCTCGACCTCGGTCGTCTCGACGCGCGGGGCCAGGCCGCGGGCGCGGGCGTTCATCTCGGCCTTGGTCATCAGCTCGACCTTGCCGTCCCACTTGGCCTTCTCGCCGGCGCCTTCGATGCCGGTGATGCGCAGGACCGACTCCATCTGGCGGTGGCCGTTGGTGCGGCGGTAGCCCTGACGACGGATCTTTTTGAAGATCTTGATCTTCTCGCCCTTGCGGGTCTCGACCAGCGTGGCGGCCACGGTGGCGCCGGCGATCGTCGGGGCGCCCAGGGTCACGCCCTTGTCGCCGCCCAGCATCAGCACGTTGTCGAACGAGACGTTCGAGCCGGCCTCGCCGTCGAGCTTCTCGACCACGATGACGTCGCCCGGTTGGACCCGGTACTGCTTGCCGCCGGTCTTGATCACCGCGTACATGTTGAAGCCTCAGCGAAAACGCAAAAAGAATAGCGCCCGTCGGGGACCCCCGCGGGCGAAGAGCGGCGACATATACGGAACGCGCCTCCGGAGTCAACGCGGGAGCCTGACTTTCTGGGCGTTCAGGGCCGCCCCGTCGGCGGATTGCGCCGCTGCGCGTCACGGAATAGTCTGGTGGAGCGGTGCTATCTGGAGCCCGCCGCCGACGGAGGGGCGAGATGGTCATCCGCGCAGCATTCCGGGCGCCGACAGACGCCCTGGACCCGCCGGTCCTGCCGACCGACGCGGATGCGGCCGGGTTCGTCGACGACCCGTCGCTTGACCTCGATGCCGGCCCCGGCGACCGCGGCCTCGTCGACATCCTTCGCGGGCTGGACCTCGACGCCCTCCTCGCCGGCGGGCCGGTCGCCGACCTCCTGTTCGACGACGGACGGCTGTACGCCCCCATCGACGGCTTCACGGCGCGGGTTCAGCGGGAGGACTGGCCGGGCCTCGAACTCCGGATCGATTCCGGCGAACCGCTCGTCCTGCCGGGGAGCCCCGATCAAGGTCCCCTGGCCAGGGCCGCTGACGTCGCCCAGGTCCTTCCCGGACTGGCGGAGGACGATTTCATCCTCGGCAAGGACGTCGACCTGCCGCTGGTGCTTCCGGGCGAGGGCGAACCCGAGACGACGCTGATCCTCGAGCCGCGCCTCGATCTCGCCCGCGGGGAGCTGTCCGACATGCTGACCCTCGACCCGGGCGCGGGCGGTTTTACGGACGTGGGCGAGACCGCCGGCCTCTCGCACGGCCTCGACGACTGGTTGTTCTGACGACCGCGCCGAATCCGGCTCGACTGTTATAAAGTAACACGCTAGAGGGGCGGGGATGACGCCGCCGGCCCCCGACCAGACGATGTTGCTGTCCGTGCTGGGCGCAGGCTTCGCCACGGCCTTCCTACACGCCGCCCTGCCGACCCACTGGCTGCCCTTCGTCCTCGTCGGCCGCGGCCAGCGCTGGAGCCTGGCGCGGGTGCTGGGCGCGGTGACCTCCGCAGGCCTCGCCCACATCGCCACCACCGCCGCGGCCGGCGCCCTGATCGTCGCCGCCGGCCTGGCCATGGACCAGTGGGTCGCGGGCCTGCTGCCCAACCTGTCCGCGGCCCTGCTGTTCCTGTTCGGCGCCTTCTACCTCGGCCGCGCCCTGCTGCGGCAGCCGGTGATGGGCGGCGGGCCGGCGCTCGAGCTGTCCGAGCCCACCGTGTCGCACGCCGCCGCCTTCTGGGGACTGGTGGCGCTGATGGCCGTGTCGCCTGGCGAGGTGCTGCTGCCGATCTATCTGTCGCAGGCGACAGGCGGGATCTTCGTCCTCGCCGGCCTGACCCTGGCCTTCGCCGCCGGCACCGTGCTGGGCATGGCCCTGTTCACTATATTGGCCCGGGCCGGCTGGTCGGTCCTCAAGCTGGAGCGCTGGGCCCGCTACGAGGGAGTGATCCTCGGCCTGGCCCTGATCCTGATCGGCCTTCTCGTCGTGCTGCGCCAGCACTAGGAATAGAGCCATGGCGCACGCCCACGATCATCACGGTCACGACCACCACCATGGCCACGCCCACGGCGGCGGCCACCACCACGGCCCGGTCGACACCGGCGACTGGCGCTACGCGGTCGGCCTGATCGTCAATCTCGCCTTCGTGGCCATCGAGTTCGGGGCCGGGGTGTTCAGCGGCTCGACCGCCCTGATGGCCGACGCCGGCCACAACCTGTCCGACGTGCTCGGCCTGGCCATGGCCGGCGGCGCCGCCTGGCTGGCCCGGCGCGCGGCCGGGCCGGGCAAGACCTACGGCTACGGCAAGGCCACCGTTCTGGCCGCCCTGGCCAACGCCCTGCTGCTGATCTTCGCCAGCGGGGCCATCGCCTTCGAGGCCGTGCGCCGCCTCGCCGAGCCCGCGCCGGTGATGTCAGGCCTGATCATGGCTGTGGCCGCCATCGGCTTCGTGATCAACCTCGGCACGGCCCTGCTGTTCATGCGCGACCAGCACGCCGATCTGAACGCCCGCGGGGCTTACCTGCACATGATGGCCGACGCCGCCGTCTCGGTCGGGGTCGTCATCGCGGGGGCGGCCATCTTCTTCACCGGCTGGTCGATCATCGACCCCCTGGTCAGCGTGGTCATCGTCGGGGTGATCCTCTGGGGCACCTGGGGACTGCTCAAGGACTCGCTCAACCTCGCCCTCGACGCCGCACCCGCCGGGATGGACGTCGAGGCGGTGCGCGCCGGCCTGCTCGGACTGCCGGGCGTCAGCGCCGTGCACGACCTGCACGTCTGGGGCCTGTCGACCACACGCGCGGCCCTGACCGCCCACCTCGTCCACGAGCGCGGCGACGCCGCCGTCCTTCTGGCCGAGGCGCACGAGATGGTCCGCGCCCGCTTCGGCATCGGCCACGCCACCCTGCAGCTGGAGAGCGCCCCGCTCCCCGACTGCCCGAGCTGCTGATCAATCCGCCGGAGGCACGGTCAGCCGCCCGCCCGGATAGTCCACCACCACCATGCCGAACGGCCGGAAGGCGGCGTTGCCGAGGAAGCCGACCGCCTCTGGCCGCGCGAAATAGCCCTGCGGCGGCTGGATGATCAGCCGCGGCTTCGTCCATTCAATGCCGCCCAGGCGAAAGCGCTCCGCCTCGTGAACCGGCAGGCGCACCGATCCGCCCGTGCCGCTGCCGCCCAGCACCTGCAGGGGCTCGCCCGCTTCGCGGCCGTTCAGGATCGCGGCGTACTGGGGCTGCGACAGGTTGATCCAGAGGTGCGGGTCGTCGAACAGGCCGGCGCCGGAATCGTAGCGCAGCTCGACCGGCCGGCCGTCCAGCTCGCCGGTCACCCGGGGGATGCCGTTGTCGTCTTGCATGGCCGTGCCGCGCCCGCACTCGGCCGCCTTTGTCGCGGCCGGCCCGGGTCCGGCCAGCGCCAGCCGGCCGCGCTCGAAGTCGAAGACCAGCACCCGGTCGCCAAACAGGTCCGAGCCGAGGATGCCGGCGACCGGCGCGCCCTCGGGCCCCGCCAGCCCGGACAGGTCCGAGACGGTCGGCGACAGCCGCGCCGTCACCGGGCCAAGGGTCAACCGCGGCACGGTGGTGCTGGCGACCTCGACCACTCCGCCGCTCCCCTCGACCGTCGTCCCGCCCTCGTCGGGCAGGTCCAGGGCCCGCGCCACCCCTGCGTCGAGCGCGCTGCGGTTGGCGCCGGTGTCGACCAGGAACCAGCGCGGCTCGCCATCGCCGGCGTCGGCCTTCACGAAGGCCACGTGGGCGACATAGGCCGCCTCGACCGAGCCCTCGGTCCTCAGGGTCTCGAAGGCGGCGGTGCAGGCGGGGTCGGCGGCGAGCAGCAGGGCGATCATGCGCCATCAGCGACCGGCGCCGTCCCGTGCGCAAGTTAAGTCTCTTTCATCCTCGCCCCGGCGCTCCTAGATGGGCCCCATGACCGACACCTCCGCCGCCGCCTCCGGCAAGATCCCCGTCACCGTGCTCACCGGCTATCTCGGCGCCGGCAAGACCACCCTGCTCAATCGCATCCTCACCGAGGACCACGGCAAGCGCTACGCCGTCATCGTCAACGAGTTCGGCGAGATCGGCATCGACAACGACCTCGTGGTCGGCGCCGACGAGGATGTGTTCGAGATGAACAACGGCTGCGTCTGCTGCACCGTGCGCGGCGACCTGATCCGCGTCGTCTCGGGCCTGATGAAGCGGCAGCGCCCCGGCAAGCCGGCCTTCGACGCCATCATCGTCGAGACCACCGGCCTGGCCGATCCCGGCCCGGTGGCCCAGACCTTCTTCGTCGACGAGGACGTCAAGGCGAAGACCCAGCTGGACAGCGTCACCGCCCTGGTCGACGCCAAGCATGTCATGGCCCGGCTCGACGACTCGAAGGAGGCGCGCGAGCAGGTCGCCTTCGCAGACCGCATCATCCTCAACAAGACCGACCTCGTCGCCGAGGGCGAGCTGGCCGAGGTCGAACGCCGCCTTCGCGCCCTCAACCCGCTGGCCCCCATCACCCGCGCGACCCGCGCCGACGTGCCGCTCGATCAGGTGCTCGGCCTCGGCGGCTTCGACCTCGGCCGCATCCTCGACATCAATCCGCAGTTCGCCAATCCGGCCCACGGCGAGGAAGGCCACGTCCATGACGAACACTGCGGCCACGACCATCACGACCACGCGCACGCCCACGAGCACGACCACGCCCACGGCGCCCGCGGCCATGCCCACCAGGACGACATCAGGGGCGTCTCCCTGTCGCTGGACCGCCCGCTCGACGGCCAGAAATTCACCGCCTGGCTCGACCGCCTGCTCGGCGAGCAGGGCCAGAAC
>JAEYUE010000265.1 GCA_023433655.1 Pseudomonadota bacterium
GTCCTGCCCCGTGGCGTGCGCCTGATCGACGATCCGTTCCGCCCGCGCGGACTCGGTTCCACCCCCTTCGACGACGAGGGCGTGGCGGTGGCCCGTCAATCGCTCATTGACGACGGCGTCCTGACCACCTGGCTGCTCAACAGCGCCGCCGCCGCCCAACTGGGCATGGCCTCCAGCGGCCACGCCTCGCGCGGCCTCGCCGGTCCGCCCGGGGTCTCCACCCACAGTCTGACGCTGGAGCCGGGCGAGCGCGACCTCGCCGGCCTGATGGCCGACGCCGGGACCGGCCTGCTGGTCACGGCGATGTTCGGCCCGTCACTGAACGCCAACACCGGCGACTGGTCGGCGGGCGTCTCCGGCTTCTGGTTCGAGAACGGCGAGATCGCCTGGCCGGTCAGCGAGGTCACCGTCGCCGGCAAGCTGACCGACCTCTACGCCCGTCTCGTGCGCGGCTCGGACCTCGAGATTCGCGGGGCCAACAACAGTCCGTCCCTGTTGGTCGACGCGGTGGCCATCGCTGGCAAATGAGGCCGCGGGCCGCCCGACGCCGCCGTGCCTGTGCAGCGCTCTGGCCTTCCACCCGTTGATCCTCCGGCGCACAGCGCCTATTCCGCTGGCGCCGCGACCTCCCTCCAGCCCGGACGAACCATGACCGCCGTAACCGACACCGACCAGCTGCTCCACCTCGTCATCGGCGGCGAGCTGCGTCACCTCGACAAGCCGGTGTTCCGCGACCTGTCGAAGGTCGAGTTCGTCGGCGCCTTCCCGAACTATGAGGAAGCCCGCAAGGCGTGGAAGGCCCGGGCGCAGGCGACGGTCGACAACGCCCACATGCGCTATTTCATCCTGCACGCGCACCGGCTGATCGACCCGCGCGGCGACACGCAGTAGGCAAGGGAACTTGCGGCCCCGCTGACGCGCTTTCCAGCCAGACTGTTCGGGAGAGATCGTGATGACCACCGCCCTCATCGTCCTGGCCCTGCTGGCGCTCGGCGCCGTCATCGTGATCTGGGCCACGCGCCGCAAGCCGGCTTCCCCGCCGGCCGGGCCGCGCGAGACCGACACGGCCTGGAACGACCCGATCACGCCTGGCGACACGGCTACCCCGCGCGAAACCTTCACCCATGGCGACGCGCCGTCAGCCCATTCGCAGGAACCGCGGCCGTGACCCTGTTCGGCCGCACCCTCGGCGCCGAGGAGATCGCCAGCCTCGTCTTCATGTTGATGGCGCTGGTGATCTGGATCGCGGCCTGGCGCGGCGAGCGCGACTGGAGCCGCTGGTTCCGCGACTGGGAAGCGGGCCGCAAGGCCTGTCGCGACGCCGAACTGGCCCGCGAGGGCGGCGCCCGGCCTCCGACCTCGCCCGACAGCCGCCGCGGCCCCTGGGGCTGATCACTCCCGACGCAGGAATTTCTCGGTCAGCAGCGTGCCCCACCACTGCGCCTTGAACTCGGCCCGGATCGCCTTCGGATCGTAGGCGTCGCTGTCGATCCAGTCGACGAAGCTGACCCCCGTCGGCTCGACCTCCTTCAGATATTTCTCCAGCGTGTAGTCCAGCACCCCCGTCAGGCCCTC
Source organism: Pseudomonadota bacterium (assembly GCA_023433655.1). Taxonomy (GTDB): domain Bacteria; phylum Pseudomonadota; class Alphaproteobacteria; order Caulobacterales; family Caulobacteraceae; genus Brevundimonas. The sequence continues at coordinate 1,576 of JAEYUE010000265.1, forward strand.
GCGGTGGTGCAGGTATTTCTTGTCCAGCTGGCGGATCGCCTCCGAGATCGGCTCCCCCAGGTGGAAATGCCGGTACAGCACCGCCATCATCCCGGCCCGGTCCGCCCCCGACTTGCAGTGGATCAGCACCGGATACTCTATGGTCCGGAACAGCTCCCGCGCCCGGTGGATGCGGTCCTTCTGCGGCGGATCGCGGCTGTCCAGCGGCGCGTCGATCAGGATCAGGCCCAGCCGCGCGCAGGCGTCCTTCTCCAGCGCATAGTAGGCCTCGTCCCTCGCCCCGCGCAGGTTGATGACGGTCCTGATCCCCTGCCCCTTCCAGTACGCCAGCTGCCGCGGCGACGGCTGGTTGGTGCGCACCAGGTCCGGGCCCAGCCAGTGGGCGTTCATGAACCACCGCCGCAGGAAGGCGTGATCCTTCCAGACATAGTCCCACTTCGCCTTGAACCGGCCGGCGCGGGTGGAGAGGTCGTAGCGGGACATGGGGGTCAGATAGCCTCAGGGCCGGGCTGGCGCCATGGCCGTTTGGAGCCCGCCTCCTCCATCAGCCACTCCCGGAACGCCCGTCCCGCCGCGCTCTCCGCCCGCGAATGCAGCCGGGTCAGCCAGTAGCGGCCGGCGGCCAGCTCCGTCTCGAACGGCCGCGCCAGCCGCTCGGTGGTCAGTTCGCGGGTGAACAGGATCCACGGGACCAGGGCGACGCCGTGCCCCGCCTCGGCGGCGGCCGCCATCAGGGCCGAGTTGTCGAACACCGGCCCGCGCAGCGCCGGCGGCTCGGCCCTCGCCCGCTCGAACCAGCCCGGCCATTCGTCGGGCCGGTAGGAGCGCAGCAGGGTCTCGCGGCGCAGGTCGGCCGGCTCGCGCAGCCGCGCCGCCACGGCCGGGGCGCACAGCGGCGTCAGCGGCGCCTCAAGAACCGGGACGGCGTGGGTGCCGTGCCACGACCCGTCGCCATAGCGGATGGCCAGCTCCAGCCCCTCCCCGGCCAGGTCGACCCGGTTGTTGTTGGTGAACAGGCGCAGCTCGATGTGCGGGAAGCGCCGCTCGAACTCGGCCAGCCGCGGCAGGAGCCAGCCGGTGGCGAAGGCGCCGACCACGCCCACGGTCAGCACCTCGCGCAGCCGCCCGCCCTCGTAGCGGTCCAGCGTCGCGCTGATCCGGTCGAACGACTCAGCCAGCATCGGCGCCAGGGCCTGGCCCTCGGCGGTCAGGGCCAGGCCGCGCGGCAGGCGGGCGAACAGCCGCACCCCCAGCCGCGCCTCCAGCTGGGCCACCTGGTGGCTGACGGCCCCCTGGGTGACGCACAGCTCCAGCGCCGCGCGGGTGAAGTTGAGGTGCCGCGCCGAGGCCTCGAAGGCGCGCAGGGCATTGAGCGGCAACTGGGCGCGGTCCATGCTCCCGCCATGAACTGCGCTCATGGATTTGTCGAGATATGATGGTTTGCGCCGTCGCCGCCGCCCGCCCATCCTCGCCCTGTCCCCCGTCATCGGAGAGCGCGATGCGTCCTGTCGTCCCTGCCCTGTTCGCCGCCGCCGCAACCCTGCTGGCGGCCTGCGCCGAGGCCGCGCCGGCCCGGCCCCGGGCCGCCGGCCCCGATCCCCTGCTGGCCCCGATCGCCGAGGACTACGCCCGCCAGTGGCTGGGCGCGCGCGACCCCGCCCGCATCCACGGCAATACATTTCTTGTCGGCTTCGAGGGGCTGGAGGTCGCGCTCATCGAGACCTCGGACGGCCTGATCCTCGTCGACGGCGCAGTGCCCCAGGC
>JAEYUE010000283.1 GCA_023433655.1 Pseudomonadota bacterium
GGCCATAATGATCATCGGCGGGATGAAGCAGCTTCAGGTGCATCACCGGCATCCATCCGTCCGTCTGACGGGTAATCCGCAACGACCGGCCGTCTACCGAATACTCATAGGCCTCGGGCCAGCCCGCTCGCCCAGGGACGACCTTCACCCGGTCCGGGCGCAGCGCCCACAGCTCCTCGGGCCGATCGTCCCCTACCGCCTCGGCATAGGCGTTGCCCGCCGTCTGCAGGCCGCCGTACAGCGTTTCCAGCCACTCCGTCCCCGATTGTTCCGGATTGGGCTGGGCCAGCAGCCGCGCCAGGGGATGATCCTCACGCCGCACGCCTTCGACGAACACCGCCAGCGGCGTCGACGCCGCCGCCTCGGCGACCATTCGCACGCAGCGATAGACCACGGCGTTTCGCGCGAACCCCTCGTTCGCCAGGCTGGCGTAGTCCCTCGGCGTCCAGCGCGGGCGACCGGCGCTGGTCAGGGCGATCAGCGGTCCGGTCCGGCTGTCCTTGATCTCGGGCGCAGAGGTGCGCCGTCGGCCCGCAAAGGGTCGTCGCCAGTCCAGCATGATGATCTCCCAGGGGGCGCAGTTTCGCTCGCGAACCGGACCGGCGGGCTCCTTCGCCCCGGCAGTTCGCCTGCCTCTCCGACCTGCCCACATCATAAGGCGCCAGCGCTATCCGGCGGACAAATCGACTCGAGAAATTGTCAAGCCACGGAAATCGCCGGCTTTTCTCTTCACTATCGGACTATAATTCCGCGGATTGCCAGCACAGGCGGTCAGCCTTGGTCGACCCCACGCTCGTCGCCCCACTCGGGCGCCTCGAAATCCAGCGCGTCCTCGGGATCCTTCAGCGCCAGCTCCGACACCGTCTGGCCCCGAACCGAGACGCCGGCCTCGTGGACGCTCTCGGCGTTCCCCGAGACCAGCGGATGCCACTCGGCCAGTCCCCGCCCCTCGTGGATGCGGCGATAGGCGCAGGACTTCGGCATCCACTCCAGCGCCTCAATATTCCATGGCGTCAGCTTGATGCAGTCGGGCACATGCTCGCGCCGGTTGGCGTAGTCACGGCAGGTGCAGCGCACGGGATCGAACAACTTGCAGTGCACCCGGGTCGGCACGACCTGGCCCGTATCCTCGTCCTCGAACCGCACCAGGCAGCACAGGCCACACCCGTCACACAGGCTCTCCCACTGCTCGCGGGTCATCTGGTCCAGCCGCCGGGTTTCCCAGAAGGGCTTGGAGGCCGGGTCGGTACGCTCTACATCCACGCGCTCCCCATACGCCTCCTTCCGCCCGAAAGCACCCATGGCTGCGCGCCCGCCTCTCGTCGCCCTAAAGGACGTCCGACTGCAGGATGGGCCCCGCCCCCTGTTCGAGGGCGTCGACATGGCCGTCGAGCCGCGCACCCGCGCCGCCCTGGTCGGGCGCAACGGGGCCGGCAAGTCGACGCTGATGAAGCTGGTCATGGGACTGATCGAACCCGACGCCGGCGAACGTTCAGTGCAGGCCGGCACCCGCTTCGCCTGGGTCCCGCAGGAGCCGGTCATCTCCGGCGACACCCTGCTCGACTACGCCGCTTCGGGGGAGGCCGAGCGCTGGACGGCCGAGGCCTGGCTGACCACCTTCGGCCTCGAGCCGGCCAAGCCGGCCATGAACCTGTCCGGCGGCGAAATCCGCAGGGCTGCGCTGGCGAAGGCCTTCGCCGAAGAACCCGACCTTCTGCTCCTTGACGAGCCGACCAACCACCTGGACATCCTCGCCATCGAACGGCTGGAAGAGGAACTGCTCGCCGCCCGCTTCGCTGTCCTTGTGGTCAGCCACGACCGCGCCTTCCTCAACCGGGTGACCCAGTCGGTGCACTGGCTCGAGGGCCGTCGCGTGCGCACGCTCAACAAGGGCTTCGCCGCCTTCGACGACTGGGCCGCCAAGGTCATGGAGGAAGAGGCCGAGTCCCTGCGCCGCCTGACGAAGAAGATCGAGGCGGAGACCTACACCTTCTACCGGTCCATCACCGCCCAACGCACCCGCAACGAGGGCCGGGCCCGCGCCCTGCAGGCGATGCGCGCCGAGCGCGCCGAACGCGTCAAGGACCAGCCGCGCGAACTCAACCTCGGGGTCGATTCCGGCGTCGCCTCGGGCAAGCTCGTCGCCGATCTCAAGGGGGTGACCAAGGCCTTCGGCGACCGCGTCGTCATCAAGCCCTTCACCACGCGCGTCATCCGCGGCGACCGACTCGCCATCGTTGGCCCCAATGGGGCGGGCAAGACCACCCTCGTGAAAATCCTGCTGGGCGAATTGGCCCCCGACGCCGGCACGGTCCGCCTCGGCGCCAATCTCGATCCCGTCTATCTCGACCAGTCCCGCGAGGGGCTGAAGTCCGACATGACGCTGTGGGACGCGCTCACGCCCGGCGGCGGGGACTCCATCCTTGTGCGCGGCCGCTCCATGCACGTCGCCGCCTACGCCAAGGACTTCCTGTTCCAGGAAAGCCAGCTCAAGCAGCCGATCTCCACCCTGTCAGGCGGAGAGCGCAACCGCCTGCTGCTGGCCCGCGCCCTGGCGAAGCCGGCCAACATGCTGGTCCTCGACGAGCCGACCAATGATCTCGACATGGACACTCTGGACAAGCTTGAGGAGCTGCTTGAGCAGTACGACGGCACTCTCATCCTGGTCAGCCACGACCGGGATTTCGTCGACCGCCTCGCCACCTCGACCATCGCCATGAACGGCCGCGGGGATATCGTCGAAACGCCCGGCGGATGGACCGATTTCATCCGTCAGAACCCCGGCTTCCTCCAGCCTCCCCCGCAGGGCGAGAAGGACCGACCGAAGCCGAAAGAGGATGGCCCCCGCGTTCCCGCGGCGCCGACGAGGAAGCCCGCCGCCAAGCTCTCCTACAAGGACGCCCGGCGGCTTGAGGAACTCGAAGGCCTGCTCGCCCGCCTGCCGGAGGAGATCGCCCGCTGCGACGCCAGTCTGGCGGACCCAGACCTCTACGCCCGCGATCCCGCTGCCTTCGATCGCGCCATGCGGGCGGCCGAACAGGCGCGCTCGGATCTGGCCGCGGCCGAGGAAGAATGGCTCGAGCTCGAGGCGAAACGGGAGGCCTTGGCGGGCTGATTTTCGGCTTTCTGTGGACAACCCAAGCCGCTGATTCGCGGACGCTTAATCCGGTGACCCACAGATATGCACAGGGTTATCCACCGCGGCCGGGGCGATTCCGCACAGGCAGCCGAATTCGGGCGCTTGCCTCATAGCGGGTTTCGTCGGAACGTCAACGGGCCGAGGGACACGGCGGCGCGGAAAACCGGGGAGACCCGGGGCTCAATGCGAACCGGCCCGGCTCTCTGACCCGATGCTACGGGGGGTTTTCGGACCTTAACGAGCGGGGGGCAGGAT
>JAEYUE010000291.1 GCA_023433655.1 Pseudomonadota bacterium
GTGGCAGTTCGCCCGCCCGGAGCCCGAGCAGGCCGAAGGCGGCGGCGGTGCCCGCGGACAGCGCTACGACATGGCCCCGGCGCATTCGCGCAGCGGCGCTTCGCAAGGCGGTGAGACGATCAGGGGAAGTCGGATCGAGGGACATGAGACACGGCCGGGAGGATACTCCCGTGTGCAATCCCCAAGCGGCGGTCCGGTTTCATGAACGGACCCTGACAAACAGGCGGCCATCCGGAAGGTCTGGCGGAGACGGAGGGATTCGAACCCTCGGTACCGGTTACCCGGTACGACGATTTAGCAAACCGTTGCCTTCAGCCACTCGGCCACGTCTCCGGCAGGCGGCGTGGATAGCGGAGCACGCGGGCCGGCGCAACGGGTCTTGGCCCAGGTTCAGCGGGGCACTGTTAACGGGACAGTGAGAGGGGCCGTGCAAGGTGCTCCCGAACCCCGCAGATGCGAGTGCCGCTTGACCGACGCCGCCAGCCGCCTTTCGCTCGACGCCGACCCCGCCGAAGGCGGGCGCTTCGACGTGTCCGGGCTACAGGCGTTGGCCGCCTCGGCCACCGTGGAAGGCCGAACCCGGGGCGCGGCCCGGCGCGGGCCTTTCCGTCCGGACGTCTGGCTGAACGCCCGGCAGCGCCACGCCTCGCGCCTGGCGGGGCATTACTTCCGCGCCTTCGACGTTCTGGCCGTCACGGCGGTGACGCTTCTCTGCGCCTGGGCGGCGACGCCGGGGCCGCTGCTGTACGCGGCGGTTTCGCAGCTGGCGCCGTTCGCCGTCGGCGCGGCGACGGTGCTGGGACTCATGCGCTCGCTGGGTCGATACCGCTTCGCCCGCGGTCAGAAGCCCGCCCTCCACCTGGCGTCGGTCGCGGCGATCGTCGCCAGCGGGGCGCTTGCAGCGATGATCTGCGGCTGGTTGCTGCAGGGACGCGAAGCCCAGTGGTCGTCCTGGCTGGTGTGGAGCGCTCTGGTGCTGGTCACCCTCTACGCCCTGCACATGGGCTGGGCTGACATGGTCGGGCGCTGGCGCGCCTCCGGAGCGCTCACGCCCAATATCGTGCTGGTCGGGGCGACCCGCCGCGCCGAGAGCCTGATCCGGGAGGCGCTGAAGCGGCGCGACCTGAATGTCCTCGGCATCTTCGACGACCGGTTGGCCCGCGCGCCCGAGGCGATCGAGGGCGTGCCGGTGCTGGGCACGGCGGACGATCTGCTGAGCCACAGGATGACGCCCTATGTCGACCGGGTGGTGCTGGCCATTGATCCGAGGGCCGAGGCCCGCGTCCGTGAGCTGACGGCGCGTCTGCGCACGCTGCCGAACGAGGTGACGCTGCTGGTGGAGCCGAACGGCGAGGCCGAGACGCGCTCCGCCCTCGACCGCCTGGCGGCGGCGCCGCTGGCCGACGTGCAAGGTCCGGTCGATCAGGATCGCCGCGCCTTCAACAAGCGGCTTCAGGACCTCGTGGTCGGACTGATCGCCCTGATTCTGCTGTCGCCGGTGATGGCGCTGGTCGCTCTTGCGATCCGGCTGGACAGTCCCGGACCGATCTTCTTCCGCCAGCGCCGGCACGGCTTCAACCACGAGGAAATCGTGGTGTGGAAATTCCGGTCGATGCGGCAGGAGGCCGCCGACGCCACCGCCAGTCGCCAGGTCACCCATGACGACGACCGCATCACGCGCGTGGGCCGGTTCATCCGCAAGACCAGCCTCGACGAGCTGCCGCAGCTGCTGAACGTCATCACCGGCGAGATGTCGCTGGTCGGGCCCCGGCCGCACGCCATCGGCATGAAGACCGGCCATATCGAGAGCGCCCGCCTGGTGGCGGAATACGCCCACCGCCACCGGATCAAGCCGGGCATGACCGGCTGGGCCGCGGTCAACGGCTCGCGCGGTCCGTTGCACACCGCCCAGGACGTCCGCACACGGGTGCGGCTGGATATCGAATACGTCGAGCGCCAGTCGCTGTGGCTCGATCTCTGGATCATGGCCGTCACCCTGCCCGTCCTGCTCGGCGACCGGTCGGCGGTGCGCTGATGTTCTGGCGCGGCGTCTGGGGCTACCTGCCCGCCAACATCATCCAGGGGGTGGTCGGCTTCCTGGCCATCGTGCTGTTCACGCGGCTGCTGGAGCCGGCGGATTTCGGGCGCTACGCCCTCGCCTTCTCGGTCATGACCCTCGCCCATGTGGCGGTGTTCAGCTGGCTGGAGGCCGCCATGGCGCGCTTCTGGGCCGCGCAGGCCCCCGGTTCAGCCGCGCAGGGCCATTTCGCCAGCCTGTACCGCACGGCCTTCGCGCTGAGCGGGGCGTTTCTCGTCGTCTCGGCGCTGGCGGTCTGGGCCTGGCCCGGGGATCCGCTGTTCCGGATCGCCCTGATCGCCGGCCTGGCGGGCGTGCCGGCGCGCAGCCTCGTCAAACTGGGGCAGGAACGGTACCGCGCGGCCGGAGAGGTCGGAAAGGCCGCCGGTCTGGACATCGCCGTGACCGTCGGCGGACTGGCGATCGGCGTCGGTTTCGCCATGGCCGGCTGGGGCGCGGCGGCGCCGCTGCTGGGCATCGGTCTGGCGCCCCTGGCCGCCCTGCCCTTCGTCCTGCCCGGCGAGCTGAGGCAGGCGCGCGGCGGCGTAATCGAGCCGGCGCGGGTGCGCGGCTACGCCGCTTACGGCTATCCGATCGCGGCGTCGCTGGCGCTGACCGTCGTGCTGGCCTCGACCGACCGCTTCCTGCTGGCGGCGTTCATGGACGAGGCCGCCGTCGGCGCCTATCACGCGGGTTATTCGATCGCCAATCGCACGCTCGACGTGCTGTTCCTGTGGCTGGGCTCGGCAGGCCAGCCGGCCCTGGTCATGGCGCTTGAACGCGGGGGAGCAGAACGACTGAGGACGGCTGCGCGCGAGCAGCTCTCGACCTTCCTGCTGATCGGCCTGCCGGCGGCCGCGGGCGTGGCTCTGGTGGCGCGGCCGCTGTCGGAGGTGCTGATCGGCGAGGACCTGCGGATCGCCGCGGCCAGCATCACGCCGTGGATCGCCCTCTCCGCCCTCCTCTACGGGCTGACGGCCTATTATTTCGGCCAGGCCTTCACGCTCGGAAAGCGGACGAAGCTGCTGCTCATCGCCATGGCCATCCCGGCGGCCCTGAACGTGGTGCTGAACCTGTTGCTCGTGCCCCGCTTCGGCTTGATGGGGGCGGCCTGGGCGACCGCCGCCAGCTTCGCCATCGGCCTCATCGCCACCCGGGCGATCGGCCGGCGAGTCATGCCGCTGCCGATCCCGTGGGACAGCCTGATCCGCTGCGGGATCGCCACAGGTGTCATGGCCCTGGTCGTCGCCCGCCTGCCGGTCGTCGGCGGCGTATCAGAACTGATGCTGGACGCCGTGGTCGGCGGCCTCGTCTATGCCGCCGCAGCCTTGATCCTCAACGCGGCAGGGGTCCGCGACGTCGCCGGCCGCCTGCTGGGCCGGGCCCTCCAGCGGAGGGCGGCGGCATGAGCACGCGGGCGAGGGTCGTCGACAACGCGGCCTGGAAGAACGCCCGGCCGGCGATGTCGGTACTGACGCCGTTTCTCCGCGACGACCCGGCCGACCTTCTGGCCCTGCTGGACGAGGAAGCCGCGTCGGTGGACGGCGCGGTCGAGATCGTCGTGCTGGACGACGGCACAGGGGACGCCGCGCTGACGGCCCGGCTGACGGAGCAGGTCAGGAGCATGGCCCTGCCCACCAGGTTGATCACCCTGCCGGCCAACGAGGGCCGGGCCGTCGGCCGCAACCGGCTGGCGGCGGCGGCGCGCGGCGGCAGCCTGCTGTTTCTGGACAGCGACATGCGGCCGGATCATCGGCGCTTCCTGCGCGACTGGGCCGACCTGGTCGCGCGCGAGGATCCGGCGGTGGCCTTCGGCGGCTTCTCCCTGCTGCAGGCCCCGACCGACGCCCGCTTCGCCGTTCACCGCGCCATGGCTGCGAAGTCGGAATGCGTGCCCTATACGGAGCGGGCGCGGCAGCCGGAAAAATACGTCTACACCTCCAACCTGCTGGTCCGCCGCGACGTGTTCGAGGCCGAGGCTTTCGATCCGGGCTTCACGGGCTGGGGTTGGGAGGACGTGGAGTGGGCCATGCGGGTGTCGCGGCGGTTTCGGGTCGTGCACCTGGACAATGCAGCGACGCACATGGGCCTCGACACCGTCGCCTCCCTGGCCGGCAAATACGAACAATCGGCGCCGAATTTCGCCCGCATGGCCAGTCGTCATCCCGAGATCGTCGCCGCCTACCCGAGCTATCGAGCGGCCCGGCTGCTCAAGCGCGTACCGGGCCTGAAATGGCTGCGCCAACGGATGCGCCGAGCGGCCGAGGCCCGCTGGCTGCCGGTGGCGGCGCGGGCCTTCTCGCTGCGCCTCTACCGCGCGGCCCTGTATGCCGAGGCGGTGTGATGGCGGACGTCGCGATCATCGTCCCCACCCTGCGCCGTCCCGAGAGCCTGGAGCGGGCGCTGCGCTCCCTGTTCGCCCAGACCGGCGTCGGCGACCGGATTTCGGAGATCGTGGTCGTCGATAACGACCCGTCGGGGTCGGCGGCGTCCGGGGTCGAGAGCCTGCGCGGTCTCGCGCCTTGGCCCCTGATCTACGTGCATGCGCCGCAGCCGGGCGTGGCCACGGCCCGGAACGCCGGACTGGCGGCCACGCGCGCGCCGTTGATCGCCTTCCTTGACGATGACGAGGCGGCCTCGCCGCGATGGCTGGCGGCCCTGCTCAAGGCCCAAGAGATGACTGGAGCTGACGCCGTGTTCGGCCCGATCACCGGACGCGCGCCCACCGCACCACCCTGGTTGAAGCCTTATCTGGAGCGCTTCTTCGGCCGCGAAGGACCGGGTACTTCCGGTCTGATCGATACGCCTTACGGCTGCGGCAACTCGCTGATGGCGCGGATCACCGCCCTGCCCGGCCACGCCCCGTTCGACGAGGCCACGGATCAGGCCGGCGGCGAGGACGACGCCCTGTTCGCGGGGTTGCGGGCGCGCGGCGGCCGGTTCGGCTGGGCCGCGGACGCCATGGTCGAGGAGTTCGCCCCGGCCCACCGCGCCACCCTGGGCTATGCGCTCGCCCGCGCCTTCGCCTATGGCCAGGGCCCGAGCCAGACCGCGGCCGCGGCGCGCGACTGGCCCGCCGTGCTGCGCTGGATGGTGATCGGCGCGGGACAGGCGGTGGTCTGGGGCGCCGGGGCCGCGGCGATGACGTTGATCGGTTCACCGAAGCGCGCCGAACTCTATGACCGCACCGCCCGGGGCGTCGGCAAGCTGTTCTGGATGAAGGGCTTCGAGCCGCACTTCTACGGCAGCCGTGAGCTGGCCCGGCTGGACGGCGGAGCCTAGCCGGTCAGGCGCTTCAGGAACGCCGGCGGTTGGTATGTCGACCGGTTGACCACCACCCCGGCGATCTTTCCTCCGGCCGCCTCGATCTCGTCGCGCAGGATCAGGGGATCTCCGGCGGCGGTGCTTTCGGCCGCGACGACGAGGACGGTGGCGTCGACGAAAGGCGCCAGGGTGATCGCGGTCGGATTGCGGTCGGCCGCGGGGCTGTCGATGACTACGGTGTCCGCGTGCCTGCGCAGGGCGTCCCAGTACCCGGCGTCCGGGACAGGCTCGGCGCGCTGCCCCGAACGCAGATGCTCGGCGGCGAAACGGGTGACCCACAGCCGCCCGCCGAGGCAGGGTCGGGCGGTGATCAACCGGGCCGGATGCACCGGCTTGCCGCTCCGGTCGGTGATCCGCGGCGTAACAGCGAAGAAGATCGAACCGTCGGGGGTGGCGATCGCCGGCTTGCCGAGCGAGCCGAAGCGATCGGGCTCGGCGGCCACGGCCTCGAGCTGGCCCTGCTGGGCGAGGTCGGCGTCGATCAGCCACACCGGACGGCGGGCGCGGACGGCCGCCAGCCGGGCGTACTCGCGCGCGACGGTCGAGACTCCTTCGCCGGTGTTGGCGGCGGCGATCTGGATCACGCGGCCGCGGTGACCCGGGGCCGGTCCCAGAGCCGCCCAGAGGGCGGCCATTTCGGATGTCAGATCGACCATCGAATCGCTAAACGCCCGGCAACAGGCCCCTACGCTACCATGACGGGCGGAGGCGCGCGCATCAGCGCGCCTTCATCGGGGCGACGGCGAGAACGGGCATTTCCAGCGTGCGACCGGTGGAGGCGGGGGTGACGTAGCCCCGGCGGGTGAACACGCGCAGGAGGCCGACGCACAGGGCGGTGAAGCCCGCGAACAGGAAGACCAGGGCCAGCAATGGCGCCTTGAGACTGGAGCCGCGGGTCGGGGCTTCGGCGCGCTCGATGACGGTGACGTTGTCGGCGCCGGCCGCGACCAGGGCGTTGTCGGCCCGCGCCTGGACCTCGCGCTGCTGGAATTCCCGGATGTTGGCGGTCAGGACTTCGCGGTTGCCGGCGAGGGTCGCATTGGTTGATTCCAGCCGGGTCAGGTCGGCCAGCCGTGAGCGCAGTTGGTCGAGTTGGCGTTCCGCGACGGCCAGACGGCCCGCAAGACCATCGCGGTCGGCGGCGGCCGTGATCCGCGCGGTTTCGATGGCGGTGAAGACGGTGCTTGGGCCCGTGCGGACCTCTTTGGCGCCGACCGTCGTTCCGGTGGCCACATAGGCCTGCAGATCGGCGATCTGCTGATCAATGTCCTTCACCGGCTGGGCTTCGGGCGTGTAGCGCGAGAGCAGCGCCTCGCGTTGGGTGCGCAGTTCGAGAATCTGGTTCTGGGCCGAGACGTTCAGATCCTGCTGCAGCACCACCTCGGCCGGCTGCTGGGCCAGCTGGGCCTCCAGAGTGGAGAGCCGCCGCGCGGCCTGGTTCAGTTCAGCCCGAAGCGAAAGCACCTCGGCCGACTTGGTCTGGTAGTTCGCCGCCAGCGCCGCCTTGGCGGTGGCGAAGTCGGCGATGTTGTTCGAGGTCATGAAGGCCTGGTAGGCGGCGTCGGCGCGGGCGAGATCGTCCTCGAAGGCCTCGCGCTGGGCCGCGATGGCCGGGGTGGCCCGGTCGCGGAACACCGCGCGCCGCTGCACCAGATACTGGTCGATGACGGCGTTCAGCACCGTCGCCGCGCGGGCCGGGTCGCCGGCGGCGTAGGACACGGAGATGATGGCGCTACCCGCCGTCGTGCCCACCCCCAGACCGGCGTCGAGGGCCTTCAGGGCGGCGGCCTTCTTCTCGGCAGGCGTTCCCCGGGCGCCCGGCCCGAGGATGGCGTCGGCGCCGAGCGCTTCCACGGTCTTCTGCTTGACCGCCAGGCTGCCGAGGATCTGCGCCTCGGACAGGGCGACCGCGTCCGCCTCGAGCGGCTGACCGCGCTCGGTCGTGCCCACCCGCGGCTGGTAGACGTACTCCTGTCCCACTCCCGCATAGACGCTGGCGGTGGCCGTGTAGGACTTCTTCAGGGTCAGCACCGCGGCGGTTCCGATGGCGAAGACCAGAAGGAAGACCACGATCATCAACAGCAGTTCGCGGAACAGCAGGCCCACGACATCGAGGAAGCCGTAGCGCGGGCGGACTGTCGTGTAGGCCGTCGTGCGCATGCGGGCGTACTGATTCCATCTACTGACCGGGCGTCGACCAGCCTTGGGCCAGCGGCGTTAACCATCGGTTACGCATAACGGGCGACGCTGAACGGAACGCCGCCTCGGGGAACGATTCCGCCATGTCCATCGATCGCCGCCTGCTGCTTCTGGGCCTCGCCGGCGCCGGCGGGACGCTGCTCAGCGGCTGCGGGGGCGGTGACTACGGGTCGCGGATGCCCCGGCCAATGGCCGCCGGCGGCGACCGCGTTCGGCCGGCAGGCCCCTCCGTCTTTCCAGAGGTGGCCTTCGCCGACTGGACCGAGCTGGAGCCGGAGTATGTGCTCTATCCCGGCGACGAGATCGAGATCGCCACGCCGACGGCAACGGAACTGACCCGTACCCAGAAGATCGGGCCGGACGGGCGGATTTCGCTCCCGATGGCGGGGCAGATCCTCGCCGCGGACCGCACCATCGCCGAGGTCGAGGCCGACGCCGCGGCCGCCTTCGGGCCCTACCTGCGGCGCCCTGTGGTGGAAGTGACGTTGAAGACGGCGGGGCCGATCCGCGTCTGGGTCGACGGCGAGGTGCGGACGCCCGGCGTCTACGAGATGACGGGCGATATCGACGCCTACCAAGCGGTGATCCAGGCCGGCGGCTTCCTGCCGACGGCGCGCCAGCACGAGGTGGCGCTGATCCGGCGCGGTCCCGGCGGGGTCAGGATGATGCGGGCCATTGATCTGCGTCCCCGCCGCGGCGAGGTGGTGGCCCTGCGGCGGGGCGACATCGTCTTCGTGCCGCGGTCGAACCTTGGCGAGGTAGCCAACTTCGTCAGCCTGTTCCGCAACGCCCTGCCGATCGGCTTCAGCTACGCCATCGGCGGGCAGTATCAGAGCTTCTAGGCGGCCAGGCTGACCACGCCGGCGTCAATCCAGCGTCGCGCGGCGCGCTGCGCCTCGGCGATCTCGTCCTGCTCCATCTCCTGGCTCATCTCGCGGCGGTAGACGCGCGCCTCGATCGAACCCTTCATGGCCGCCAGGTTGAAGATCATATGAGCCGAGACGCGGTCCATCGGGCAACCGCCCTGGCCGCTCGAATACATCATGCCCAGACGGAACAGGTCGTCGCCGCTCATGTCGGCGGTCGGCAGGGGCAGGCCCTGCTCTTCGTTGGTCGTGGGCGCGGTTTCTTGCGCGATCATCACCGTATCTCCCGAACCGGAGCCCTTCTGGCCCCGCCCTCTGTACGCGATGAAATACCCGCGGTTTGAAGTTAAAGTTAACAACCGGACGCCTTGGAGGCCTTTTCAGTAAATCTTCGATGAATACTCCCCGGGTCGTTCAGACCCATGAAATAGTTCGGCAATCAGTGATTCAGACAACCTAACGAGGGTTCACTGCCGCCCTTACAAATGGTTACCACACGGGCGAGTCTGACAGCCGTGTTCAGGCTCAGTTCATCCCCACGGCAGGACCGTGGCGCATGCTTAACGGGCGCGTCGCTTGCGTCCCAATGAGGATGGAGAGACCGATGAAGCGCTTCACCCGCGCCGCCATTATCGGCCTGGCGCTCGCCACGACAGCCGCGCCGCTGGCCGCAGAAGCCCAGAGCCGCCGCGATCGCCAGGAACGCCGCGAGGACCGACGCGAGTACCGTCAGGATCGTCGTGAGGATCGCCGCGAGTACCGCCAGGAGCGCCGGGATGATCGTCGTGACTGGCGCCGGGGCGAGTACGACAGCCGGCGAGATTATCGCCGGGATCGCCGAGAGGACCGGCGCGAGTTCCGTGAGGAGCGTCGAGATGACCGCCGTGACTTCCGTCGGGACCGTCGCAACGACCGTCGCTGGGATCGCAGCAATCGCGACTGGTGGCGCGGCCGCGACGATTTCCGCGACTATCGCGGCGCCCGCAGCGGCTACTGGTACGCGCCCAGCTACGGCTATTATCGAGTGGAACCGCGCTATTACGGCTACCGCTGGAGCCGGGGCTCCTATCTGCCGGCCTCGTACCGTCGCTACTATGTACGCGATCCCTACGTCTACGGACTTGGGCCCGCGCCGCGCGGCTACCGCTATGTTCACGCGGACAACGACATCGTGATGATCGCCATTGCGAGCGGTCTGATCGCCAGCGTGCTGTACGACGTATTCTAACTGCGTCAGCCTTGTTGACCGACGCGCCCCGCCCCGGTTCGCCGGCGGGGCGCTTTGGCGTCAGCTGAACCCGGCGCCGCAATTCGTTCAGTCAAGGTTCATGATGCGAACTGGACCTTGTCCGTAAGCCGTCTGACAGGGGCGTGCAGGAAGAATTCGAGAATGAAACGTCAACTCATGGTCGCCGTGTCGCTCACGGCATTCGTCGTCCCGCTGGCCGCGCCCCTTTCGGCCCTGGCCCAGGACGCGCAGACGAGCCGGGAGGCGGCCCGGGAAGCCCGACGGGAAGCCCGCGCGGAACGGCGCGCTGAAGCCTCCACCCCGCCTGCCCGCCGCGAGACCCCGGCTCCGCAGCCACGCGGCGAGAGACCGAGCCGGCCCGAGGTGCGCCAGGAGCGCCGCGAAGACCGGCGCGGGGACAGGCAGGAGCGCAGGCAGGAACGCCGCGAGGACCGGCAGGAGCGCCGCATCGAGCGGCCGGCCCGTCCTGAAGTCCGGCAGGAGCGCCGCGAGGACCGGCAGGAACGCAGACAGGAGCGTCGCGAGGATCGCCAGGATCGCCCCCCGCTGCCCCAGAATCGCTTGGAGCGCCGCGAGGACCGTCAGGACCGCCGGCTAGAGCGGCGCGAAGACCGGCAGGACCGGCGTCAGGATCGGCGCGAGGATCGCCGTGAGCGTCGTGAGGATCGTCGCGAGTATCGCGAGTTCCGGCAGCGGTTCAATGGCGACAGCTGGCGTCGCGACTGGCATCGCCGGCACGGCCGGGACTGGTGGCGTCATGACCGGCGCTGGCGCGGCTTCAGCGGCGTGCGCATCGGCTTCTACTTCGCTCCGGGGTACGGCTACTACAACGTGCCGCGCAGCTACTGGAACCAGCGCTGGCGGGTCGGCGACTTCCTGCCCTCGATCTTCTGGCGCTACCGGCTGGACGACTGGCGCACCTACGGGCTCGGCTATCCGCCCGAAGGCACGCGCTGGGTGCTGGTCGACAATCACATCTATCTGATCGACGAGTACGACGGCTACATCATCGACGTCATCTACGACGCCTGGAGCTGGTAAGCCGTCCGGGCACGGATGGAACGCCGGCCGGTCCCGCGACCGGCCGGCGTTTTCCTGTCCGCAAGCGAGGTTGCAGGCGCCCGCGCGCCGGGCCAGAACCGCTCCCATGAGCGACGCAGCCATCACCGACACCACGACCGGAGAGGAGGTCCCCTCCTCCCGCGCGCCGCAGTGGCGTCTGTCGGAGGAGCTGATGGCGTCGCCGACGCGGTTCTTCAACCGCGAAATATCGTGGCTGAAGTTCAACGGCCGGGTGCTGGAAGAGGCCGCGAACCCGGCCCATCCGCTGCTGGAGCGGCTGCGTTTCCTGTCGATCTCGGCCAACAACCTCGACGAATTCTTCATGACCCGGGTCGCCGGCCTGAAAGGCCAGGTCCGCGAGCGCGTCCGGGTTCTGTCGGCCGACGGCCTGACCCCGGCCGAGCAGCTCGAGAGGATCAGCGTCGCGGCGGGCCGGCTGATGGACGAGCAGCAGAGGCGTTGGCGCACGCTGCGCAAGGAGCTCGCCGCGGCCGGCATCGAGGTCGTCGACCCGGCGAAGATCACCCGGACCGAACGCGAGCGTCTGGAGCCGGAGTTCCTGAACCAGCTGTTCGCCGTCCTGACACCGATGGCGATCGATCCGGCCCATCCCTTCCCCTTCCTGCCCAACCTCGGCTTCTCGCTGGCGCTGAAGCTGCGGCGTCGGTCGGACAACCGGACCCTCTATGCGCTGGTCCCGGTGCCGACACAGGTGAAGCGCTTCTGGCCGCTGGCCACCGACGGCCGCTCCACGCCCGGCCGCAAGCGCTACATAGCGCTGGAGAGCCTGCTGACGCTCTTCATCGATCACCTGTTCCCCGGCTGCGATGTCCTTGAGCGCGGCGTATTCCGGCTGATCCGGGACTCCGACATCGAGATCGAGGAGGAGGCCGAAGACCTGGTCATGGAGTTCGAGGAAGCGCTGAAGCAGCGCCGGCTCGGCTCGGTCGTGCGCATCAAGATCGAGGCCTCGATGCCCGACGATCTGCGGACCTTCATCACCAATGAGCTGGACGCCGCGCCCCAGGACATCGTCCTCGTCGACGGGATGCTGGGCCTGGCGCAGGTCTCGGACCTCATTCCCAGCGGGCACCCCGACCTGAAATTCCCCGGCTACGAGCCACGATACCCTGAGCGCGTGCGGGACAACGGCGGCGACATCTTCGCGGCCGTGCGCGAGAAGGACATGCTGATCCATCACCCGTTCGAGAGCTTCGACGTGGTGGTGCAGTTCCTGCGCCAGGCGGCGCGGGACCCCCATGTCATCGCAATCAAGCAGACGCTGTACCGCACCTCGCGGGACAGCCCGATCG
>JAEYUE010000152.1 GCA_023433655.1 Pseudomonadota bacterium
CGCCTCCAGCACCGCCCGGTCGGCCTCGGCCAGCTCCTGCGCCGCGCCTTCCGCGGCCAGGCGCGCGTCGTTCCAGCGCACGTACAGCAGCGCCGCCTGCAGGGCGCGGATCTCGGCCGAGATCTTCTTGTACTTCTCCGCCTGCCGCGCCTCGCGCTTCAGCCGGGTGAGGGTGGTCTCCAGCTCGCGGCCGATGTCGTCCAGCCGCTCCAGATTGGCCTCGGCCGCCTTCAGCCGCAGCTCGGCCTCGTGCCGCCGGGTGTGCAGGCCGGCCACGCCGCCGGCCTCCTCGAGGATGCGGCGGCGGTTCTGCGGCTTGGCGGCGATCAGTTCGCTGATCTGGCCCTGCCGCACCAGCGCCGGCGAGTTGGCCCCGGTCGAGGCGTCGGCGAACAGCAGCTGCACGTCGCGCGCGCGCACCTCCTTGCCGTTGATGCGGTAGGTCGAGCCCTGGCCGCGGTCGATGCGGCGCGACACCTCCAGCATGGCGCTGTCGGTGAACGGCTGCGGGGCCCGGCGCTGGGCGTTGTCGATGGTCAGCTGGACCTCGGCGTGGCTGCGCGGCGGGCGGTTGGCGGCCCCGGCGAAGATCACGTCGTCCATGCCCTGGCCGCGCATGGCCTTGGCCGAATTGGCCCCCATCACCCAGCGCAGGCTCTCCAGCACATTGGACTTGCCGCAGCCGTTGGGGCCGACGATGCCGGTCAGGCCGGGCTCGATGTGGAACTCCGTCGGATCGACGAAGGACTTGAAGCCGACGAGCCGGAGGCGCTGGAACTGCATCCTGCTACCGGATCACCCGCCGTCGATCAGCGGCTGGATGAGGGGCTCGAAGGCGGCCACGTCCCAGGCGGGCATGGTGTCCGGCGTCCGCTGGCCGTTGACGAAGAAGCTGGGCGTCCCGTTCACGCCGTCGGCGAAGGACTGGTCCGCGCGCGCCTCGACCTCCGCGAAGGCCGCCTCTGTGGTCAGGCAGGCGGTCATCTGCTCGCGGGTCAGGCCGGCGGCGGCGCCGCCGGTCGCCAGCCACCGGATCACCGTTTCCCTCTGCGGCCGCCCCGGCTGGGCGTAGAGCCGCGCCTGGGTGCGGAACAGGGCGTCGAGCACGACATCGTACTTCTCTTCCGGCGCGCAGCGGGCGATCACCGCTCCGGCCACCGCCACGTCCGACGGACTGGTCGGCAGGTCCCGGAACGCCACCCGCACCTTGCCCGTGTCGACCCATCGCGCCTTGAAGGCCGGGAAGTCATTGTTGTGCCAGGCGGCGCAGTGGCCGCAGGTCGTCGACAGATAGACGGTCAGGGTGACCGGCGCAGTTGCGGATCCCAGCGTCCGGTCGCCCTCGCGCACCGGCTCGACCGTCTGGGCGAGCGCGAGGGCGGGCGCGGCGATCGCCGCCAAGGCGGTCAGCAACAGGGGCGAAAGCCGCGCCATCGTCCGATCAGTTCTTGGCCAGCTCGGCGTCGATCGCCTTCGACAGGTCGGCCATGCTGGTGCCCGACTGCGAGCCGGGGGTGATCACCTTGGTGCCGTTGACGAAGAAGGTCGGAGTGCCCTCGACGCCGGCCGAGAACGCCTCCTGGGCGCGCTTCTCGACGGCGGCCATGCCGTCCTCGTCGGTGATGCACTGCTGGATGCGCTCGTTGCTCAAGCCGGCGCCGTTGCCGACCCGGAACAGGGTGGCGCGCGGGTCGACCCGCATCTCCTCCTGGGTGGCCAGCAGCTCGTGGACGACGTCGAAATACTTGTCCGGCCCGGCGCAGCGCGCGATCAGGAAGCCGGCGGTGGCGATCTCGGCCGGCGGCGTCGGGATTTCGCGGAAGACGTAGCGCACCTTGTTGGTGTCGACGTAGGCCTTCTTGAAGGCCTCCCAGTTCTCCGCCTGCCAGGCGGCGCAGACGTGGCAGGTGACCGAGGCGTATTCGACCACCGTCACCTTGGCGCCTTCGGGCGCGCCCAGGGCCATGTCGCCCTCGGCGGCGCCGCCCGGTCCGCCGCGGTTGCAGCCGGCCAGGGCGCCCATGGCGGTCAGGGCGGCGGCGGTCATCGCCGCGCGGCGGCTCATGGCGGCGTATCGGGTCTTGGCGCTCATCGCGTCGTCCTCACTGGCACGGGGATGGAAGCATCGCGCGATTCCCCCGGAAATGCGCGCACAGGGGTTTTCGAGAACAGAAGCGGCGAAGTTTTGTCAATCGCCTGCGCGGTCGCGCCCCTTCGAGGGGTCGGACATCACCGCCCGTCCCAGTCGCTCCAGCGGCCCTTTCAGCGGATCGGGCGCCTCGGCGATGGCGGCTTTCAGCTCGGCCTCGGCATGGGCGGGGAGGGGGGCGGCCGTCAGGCGCGGCCGCGGCGGCGGCTTCAGGCCGACCGGCGGCTGCACCGGACCCTGGGCGATGCGCAGCTTCTCGACTGATCCGGGGCCGAGGAACAGGTTCACCCGCTGCAGAATCTCCTCCGACTGGTGCTGCACCAGCAGCGCCGCCGGCCCCGCGACGCGCAGCTCCAGCGTCCCGCCGGCGCCGCCGCGACCCTTGCTCAGCTTCTGCGGTCGCGTCACCCGGGCCAGCCGCTCGCCGACGATCTCGGTCCAGCGCGGCTCCAGCGCCGAGGCGCCGCGGCCGAATTTGGCGTCCAGCTCCCTGATCAGCCCCTGCAGGGCGCGGCCCGCCTTCGGCGCCGGCCGTGGGGCCGGGCGGGTGCGCCGCCGCGACAGGATTTCGCGGGTCTCGGCGTCGGTGGGCAGCGTGCGGCGCATTTCCGGTTTATAGCGCGGGGGATGCCGCCCGTCGCCGCCCAAGTCACCGCCGAAGCGCCCGGCCTGCGCGCCGCCCTGCTCGACTGGTACGACGCCGCCCGACGCGAGCTGGCCTGGCGGCCTGCGTCCGGCGCAGGCCGTCCCGATCCCTACCGCGTCTGGCTGTCCGAGGTGATGCTGCAGCAGACCACCACGCCGCACGCCACCCCCTACTTCCTGGAATTCACGCGGCGCTGGCCGACGGTCTCCGACCTCGCCGCGGCCGAGGACGCCGAGGTCATGGCCGCCTGGGCGGGGCTGGGCTACTACGCCCGCGCCCGCAACCTGCTGGCCTGCGCCCGCGCCGTGGCGCGAGACCACGACGGCGTCTTTCCCGACACCGAGGCCGGCCTGCTGGCCCTGCCGGGGGTCGGCCCCTATACCGCAGCCGCCGTCGCCGCCATCGCCTTCGACCGCCCCGCCAACGTCGTCGACGGCAATGTCGAGCGGGTCATGGCCCGGCTGTTCGCGGTCGAGACGCCCCTGCCGACCGCCCGACCGGAGCTGAAGCGGCTGGCCGCCTCGCTGGTGGCGGACGACCGCCCCGGCGACTGGGCCCAGGCCCTGATGGACCTTGGCGCCACGGTTTGCCGTCCCGGCCGGCCGCTCTGCGAGCGCTGTCCGCTGACGGCGTGGTGCGCCGGCTTCCGTACCGGCGCGCCTGAACGGTATCCGCTGAAGGCGAAGAAGGCCGACCGGCCCCGCCGGCACGGCGTCGCCTGGGTCCTGCTGGACGGGCGCGGCTCGGTCGCCGTCGTGCGGCGCCCGGCAAGGGGCCTGCTGGGCGGCATGCTCGGCCTGCCGACGTCGGAATGGGGCGCGGATCCCGTCGATCCCTCGCCCCCGGCCGTCGCCGACTGGCGCGAGGCCGGCGCCGTCGAGCACGTCTTCACGCACTTCTCCCTGACCCTGACCGTGCGCGTCGCCCACACGCGCGGAAGGGAGGGCGGCTTCATCTGGTCGCCCGCCGAAGAGGCCGCCGGGGCCCTGCCGACCGTCTTCCGCAAGGCGCTTGAGCGGGCCTTGGCCGCCTGCGAGGCCCCGGCGGAAGATCATTGATCGCCCGGGATGCTGGCCTTTCAGCGAATTATTGTCCGACAGCGGGAACGAAGCCGCGCCTTTTCAGGCGCTTGGCTGTTTCTCAAATCGATTTGCCCGCCTGAGGGCCGGGCAGGCCCATACTGGGACCTGCGTCTCTCGTCGGCGCCCGGTCTTTGACAATCGAATCCCCGCCGGTTCCGCTGCAGGAGCCGACGTGATCGACATGGCGGAACCACCAAGTCGTTGAATTTCCACAGGCGGCATGTCGACCCTGTCGACTCTGCAGACTCGCTTTTTTCCCCGCCTAGCCCAGCGTCCGCACCGTGACCGGACCCTCCCGGCGGCGCGGCATGACCACCGTATGGGTCCCCATCTGCTGGAAGGTCAGATCGGCCTCGCCCTCGCCGACCTTCAGCCCGGTGATGTTCAGCCGGTCGATGCCGGCCGGGAGCAGCGGCCGGTCGACCTCGACCACGCCCTCGATGGCGTCGATGCGCACGCCCAGCGCCGCCTGCAGCATCAGGAACACCGACCCCGCCGCCCAGGCCTGCGGAAGGCACGCGACCGGATAGGCGACAGGCGGCTCGCCCGGGATGCGCTCGAAGCCGCAGAACAGCTCGGGCAGGCGCATGTGGAAATGGGTGGCGGCGGCGTAGATCTCGCCCAGCAGCAGGGCCACGGCCCGCCGCTCGCCGTAGCGCGCCATGCCCGCCGCCGCCATCGCCGTGTCGTGCGGCCACACCGAGCCGTTGTGGTAGCTCATCGGATTGAACCGCGCCTGCCCGGTCGCCAGCGTCCGCAGCCCCCACCCCGAGCGGAACTCGGCCGCCAGCATCCGCCTCGTCGCCGCCCGCGCCCGCTCGCGCGACGGCAGGCCCGTGAACAGCAGATGGCCCGCGTTGGAGCCGATCGCCCGGCACGGCGCACCGGCCCCGTCCAGGGCGACGGCGTAGAACTGCTCGTCCTCCATCCAGAACCGGTCCTCGACCAGCGCCCGCACCGTCTCGGCGCGGGCGGCCCACTCCGTCCGCCGCTCGTCCCCGACCATCCCGGCCATGTCCGCCAGGGCCTGCCAGGCCGCGTAGGCGTAGCCCTGCACCTCCAGCAGGGCGACGGGCCCTTCCGGAAAGCGCCCGTCGCTGTGGAAGATCGAATCCTCCGAGTCCTTCCAGCCCTGGTTGGACAGGCCGGTCTCGGCCGCCCGCTGGTAGCGGATCAGGCCGTCCCCGTTGGTGTCGCCGTGATCGGTCATCCACCCTGCCGCCGCCAGCAGGTTGGGCCACAGGGCGCGGATGGTCTCCACGTCGCCGGTGCGCCGGACGTAGGCCCCGGCCAGGGCGACGAACAGGCAGGTCGTATCGACCCCGCCATAGTAGAGGCCGAACGGCACCTCCCCGAGCACCGACATCTCCCCTGCCCGGGTCTCGTGCATGATCTTGCCGGGGGCCGCGTCCTGGAAGGCCGAGAACTCCGTGGCCTGCCGCCGGGCGAGATAGGTCAGCACGCCCCTGGCCAGGCTGGGGTCCAGCCACAGCATCTGCCAGGCGGTGATGATCCCGTCCCGCCCGAACGGCGTCGAGAACCACGGCACCCCGGCGTAGGGGTAGGGGCCGGTCTCGAGGTCGGTGGTCAGCAGGGCGACGTCGGCCCGCGACTGATCCAGCCAGTCGTTGAAGCGCGGGTTGCGCGGCCCGCGGATCGACGCGCCGCGCCGGCGGCGGATGCGCATCGCCACCCGGGCCTGCAGGGCGTGCACCCGAAAGCGCGCCTCGTCCGGCGCCTCGCAGGCTCCGACGCCGCATTCGACGTACAGGTCCATGGTCCGCGCCTTGGGCAGGCTGAACATGAACTCGGCGCGCGAGGCGGTCAGTCGGGCCGGCGGCTCGGAGAAGGCGAGACAGCTGCTCCGCTCGGTCCCGGCGACGCCGCTGTAGCGGAACAGCACCCGGCGGCCGTCCTCCGTCGGCGCCTGCTGGGGTCCGCGCTTGAGGCGCGGCG
>JAEYUE010000287.1 GCA_023433655.1 Pseudomonadota bacterium
CGGTTCAGCACCGCGACCCGGGCGCCCGCGGCGACGAGGGCCGCCACCGCCGCCCGCGCCGCGCCGCCGGCGCCCAGCACCAGAACGGGCCGGCCGCCGACCTCCAGCTCCGCCGCCTGTTCGCGCAGGGCGGCCATCAGGCCCTCGCCGTCGGTGCTATCCGCCCGCACCCGCCCCTCCCGGGAGACCAGCAGATTGGCCGATCCGCAGGCCGAAGCCGTCGCCCCGACCTCGTCCGCGAGCGACAGGGCCAGCTCCTTGTAGGGCGCGGTGACGTTCAGTCCCCGCAGTTCGCCCCGCCGGCCCCGCTCGACCAGGCGGCGGAAGGCCTCGGCGTTCTCCGGTTCGAACGCCTCGTAGCGGGCGTCCAGTCCCGCCGCCCGAATCCAGGCGGTGTGGAGGAGGGGGCTAAGCGAATGGCCGATCGGCCGCCCCGCCACGCCGGCCAGCACCGTCACGACGGCAGCACCCCGGCCCGGCGCAGCTCGGCCAGCACCGGCCACAGCGGCATGCCGAGGACGGTGAAGTAATCGCCCTCCACCGCCTCGAACAGTTGCGCCCCCAGGCCTTCCAGTCGGTAGGCCCCGACCGAACCGAGCAGCGCCTCGCCCTCAGCCGCCAGATAGGCGTCAAGGAAGGCGTCCGAGAAGTCCCGCATGCGCATCGTCGCCGTATCGACGCCGGACCAGACCACCTGCCCCTTGTGCGCCAGGGCGGCTCCGGAATGCAGCTGATGCGTCCGCCCCCGCATCTCCGCCAGCCGCGCCCGGGCGGCCGCCAGCGACGGGGCTTTCGACACAAGGCCTCCGGCGAAGGCAAGCGTCTGGTCGGCCCCCAGCACCCAGGCGTCCGGATCCCGGCGCGAAACCGCCAGCGCCTTCACCCACGCCAGCTCCGCGGCCAGCCCGGCGGCGTCAGCCGGATCATGGCCGGCCTTGACCGCCGCCTCGTCCACATCCGCCGTCAGCGCCGAGAAGGGCACGCCCGCCTCGGTGAGCATGGCGCGGCGCGCGGCGCTCTTCGACGCCAGGATCAGCCGCTCGCCGCTCACCAGCTCGCCCCCACGCGGTGGGTGCGTTTCTCGTTGAGCACATTGATGATCGCCGCCGCCGTCTCCTCGACCGAGCGGCGGGTGACGTCGATGACCGGCCAGCCGCGCCGCTCGAAGGCCCGCCGCGCCTTCACGGTCTCCTCCCGGACCGCCTCGTGGTCGGTATAGGAGGACGCCCGTCCCGCGTTCAGCCCGTCCAGCCGGTTGCGCCGAATCTGCACCAGCCGGTCGGGCGAGACGGTCAGGCCGATGACCAGCGGGTTCTTCAGCTTCGTCAGCCGCTCGCCGTCCTCCTGGCCCGGCACCAGCGGCACGTTGGCGGCGCGGATGCCCCGATGCGCCAGATAGATGCAGGTCGGCGTCTTCGACGTCCGGCTGACCCCGCACAGCACCACGTCGGCGCTCTCCAGCTGTTCGGTGGCGCCCTGACCGTCGTCATGGGCCATGGCGTAGTCCAGCGCCGCGATGCGGTTGAAATAGTCCGTGTCCAAGGCGTGCTGGGCCCCGACCCGCGTCGACAGCGCGGCGCCGAGATAGCGGGACAGGGCGCCGACCAGCGGATCGAGGGCGGCGATCTGCGGCATGTCCAGCCGCCGGCAGCCCTCCTCCAGCTGTTCGCGCAGTTCGCGGTCGACCAGGGTGTGCAGCACCACGCCGGGGGAGGCGGCGATCTCCTCCAGCACCCGGTCCATCTGCTTGGCCGAGCGAACGAGGGCGTAGATGTGCTCGATCGGGATGACGCCGTCGAAGCGGGCCACCACCGCCTTGGCCATGGCGTTCAGCGTCTCGCCCGTGGAGTCGGACACCAGGTGGACGTGGAAATAGGTGGCGAGACGCGACGGCCCCGCGGAACGGCCCGGACTCATGGGGACGGTCTGTCCATGGTGCGAGGACTCCTGTGGACGGGGCGGGGCGCCGATGCGCCGGCGACAGGCGCCGATCTCCATAGCAAGCAGCGTCCGCCCCCGCGAGCGGGGATGAGGGTGGAGCGGCGCCCCGGCTCTCCGGCGATCCGTCCCGCGCCGGCTGCGCGTGGTCGGCCGGGGCTGTGGAGCATCCCGCTCGCGGACCATCGGCGCCCCGATCCGGTTTCCCGCCAGGGCCCGCTTTGCCTCGCCTGTTAAGGTCTCGTTAGGACTTTTCCACGTTTTCGACAGGTCCGCGGACCCTGTCGATCGGCCTGTGAACAGCCGGGGCGCCGCGGGCGAAGGATCATGAAATGTTCCGGCCGCTGTCCACGCTATCCCCCGGCCCACCGTTTCCTTCCATCCTTCTTCAATTCGAATGATTGGGTAGGGAGGGGGTGCGACCTTGTCCCGGGCTTGAGCAGGAACCGGGCCGCCGGTAAGGCCAAGGGTGCATGACCCCCGCTGACGCACCCCTGTTCCTCAAGGCCCTCGCCGGCGAGACGAGCGCAAGGCCGCCGGTTTGGTTCATGCGCCAGGCGGGGCGCTATCTCCCAGAGTACCGCGCCCTCCGCGCGACGACGCCGGGCTTCATCGAATTCTGCCTCGATCCGGAGAAGGCCGCCGAGGCGACGCTGCAGCCGATGCGCCGGTTCGGCTTCGACGCCGCCATCGTTTTCGCCGACATCCTGCTCATCCCCCGCGCCCTTGGTCAGGAGGTCTGGTTCGAGGCCGGCGAGGGACCGCGGCTCGGCGCCCTGCCGCCGGTCGAGGCGATGCGCGAGAAGACGGCGGGGGCCGGCGAGGCGCTGCGCGAGGTCGGCCAGACCCTGTCGATCGTTCGGGCCGCCCTGGAGCCCCACCGCGCCCTGATCGGTTTCGCCGGGGCGCCGTGGACGGTGGCCACCTACATGCTGGACGGCGAGGCGCGCACCATCGGCAAGGGCGAACGGGCCCAGGCCCGCACCTACGCCTACGCCGAGCCGGACAAGGTCGACGCGGTGCTTGAGGTGCTGGTCGAGGCGACCGCCCACTATCTGAAGATGCAGGCCGACGCCGGCGCACAGGCGCTGAAGATCTTCGAGAGCTGGGCCGAGGGCTTGCCGGACGACCTGTTCGAACGGCTGGTGCTGCGGCCCCACCAGGCGCTGGTCAGGCGGGTGCGCGAGCTCGGCGTCACCGTTCCCCTGATCGGCTTCCCGCGCGGCTCGGCGGCGCTGGCCGAACGCTACGCCGCGGAATGCGACGTCCAGGCGGTGGCGCTGGACACGGCCTGTCCTTTGGCTGTCGGCCGCCGAGTGCAGGCGATCAAGCCGATC
Organism: Pseudomonadota bacterium; assembly: GCA_023433655.1. Classification (GTDB taxonomy): domain Bacteria; phylum Pseudomonadota; class Alphaproteobacteria; order Caulobacterales; family Caulobacteraceae; genus Brevundimonas. The sequence goes on from JAEYUE010000287.1 coordinate 3,276, forward strand.
CAGGGCGCGCTCGATCCGCTGCTGCTGCGGGCCGGCGGGCCGCTGCTCGATCGCCGGGTCGACCAGCTGCTGGAGGCCTGGGGGCAGGGCCCGTGGGTGTTCAACCTCGGCCACGGCATCCTGCCGGACGTGCCCATCGCCCATGTCGAGCAGGTCCTGAAGCGGATTGGCGCCCAATGACCCCGCTGACCGGCCGCCGCATCGCGATCGTCCTGTTCAATCTGGGCGGCCCCGACGACCAGGCGACGGTCAGACCGTTCCTGTTCAACCTGTTCAACGATCCGGCCATCATCGGTCTGCCGGGGATCGTGCGAACCCCGCTGGCGGGGTTTATCTCGAGCCGGCGCGAGAAGGCCGCCCAGGCCAATTACGCCCTGATGGGGGGCGGCTCGCCGCTGCTGCCCGAGACGCGCCGGCAGGCGGAGGCGCTGGAATCGGCGCTGGCGAGGCGCCTTCCGGACGACGAGGTCCGCGCCTTCATCGCCATGCGCTACTGGACGCCCCTGACCGCGGCGACCGCTACCGAGGTGGCGGCCTTCGGCCCGGACGAGATCGTGCTCCTGCCGCTCTACCCGCAGTACTCGACCACCACCTCGGCCTCTTCACTGAAGGAGTGGAACGCCCTCTACGCCGGTTCGGGCGACAGCCGCACGGTCTGCTGCTGGCCCGAGGCCTACGGCTGGATCGACGCCCAGGCGACGGCGATCGCAGCCAGGCTGGACGAAGCGGGAGAGGCCCCGGTTCGTGTTCTGTTCTCCGCTCACGGAATTCCCGAGAAGCTGGTCTCAGGCAAGGGCGATCCCTACCAGGAACAGGTGGAGAGCACCGTGGCGGCGGTTGTGGCGCGATTGGGCGAGCTGGGCCGGACGGTCGACCATACCCTCTGCTACCAGAGCCGCGTCGGACCCCTGAAGTGGCTGGGCCCCTCGACGCCGGAAGCCCTGGAGCAGGCCGCGCGGGACGGGAAGGGAGCCGTGATCGTGCCGATCGCCTTCGTATCCGAACACGTCGAGACCCTCGTCGAACTGGATATCGAATTCGCCGAACTGGCCCACGAGCTGGGCGCGGCGCCCTACCTGCGGGTTCCGGCCGTCGGGACGGCCGCGCCGTTCATTGACGCCCTCGCCGACGCCACGATGCACGCGCTCGGCAGGACCGGGGTGGCGCCCTACGGCCCCGGCTGCCGCGGCGACTGGAAGGCCTGCCCCTGCCAGAACGAACGGAGGGCCGGATGAACTGGTACGACCTCGTCCGCGGCCTGCACATCCTGGCGGTGATCGCCTGGATGGCCGGACTGCTCTTCCTGCCCCGGCTCTACGCCTACGACGTGGAGCAGGCGGGCAGGCCGGAGCCCCTGCGCACGGAGATGCAGGGGCTGCTGCGGATATGGCAGGGTCGCCTGCTCGGCATCATCTTGCGGCCGGCCATGGGCGCCGCCTGGGTGTTTGGCCTGTGGCTGCTCTGGCTGCGCAGCGGGAATGGCTCTGACTGGAGTTTCGCCCACCAGCCGTGGATGATCGCCAAACTGCTTGGCGTGGTGGCGCTCAGCGCCTGGCACGGCTACCTCGCCGGCGAGCGCAAGCGGATCGTCGCCGGGATTTCCGCCCGCTCGGGCCGGTTCTGGCGCATGACCAACGAGATCCCCTTCCTGATCGCCACCGTCATGGTGCTGTCGGTCACCACGGAGTGGGCGTTCGGGTGACCGCCGGAAGGCCGCGCTTGACCTGACCTTCGCGGCGTGGTTTCGCTGCTCCCGAACCGTTCCTGGCTGCGCCGGACGGTCCCTCTCTTCAGCGACGCCTGCCGGATCGACCCTGCGGGAGCCCGCCGCACCTCCTTTCGGCCGCCTGGCCGCACATCGTCAGCCGCACCGATCTCGCCTGCCGGCGAGCGCCCGGGCGCGCACGCCTTGAGAAGACACCGATGACCGACGTCCGCGACACCGACCCGACCGCCCCCGAGGCCGAAACCCTCGATGGCGACCAGACCGCGACCGAGGTCGCCGCCGCCGACCTGCCCGTCGTCGACCAGGAGGCCGACGAGGACGAGGATGACGGCGAGCCGATCGTCCCCAACGGCCGCATCACCTTGGCCGAGCTGAACGAGAAGACCCCGGCCGACCTCGTCGCCTTCGCCGAACAGCTGGAGATCGAGAACGCCTCCAACCTGCGCAAGCAGGACTTGCTGTTCGCCATCCTCAAGGCCCTTGCGGACGAAGAGGTCGAGATCATCGCCGACGGCGTGCTCGAAATCCTGCCGGACGGCTTCGGCTTCCTGCGCAGCCCCGACGCCAACTATCTTCCGGGTCCGG
>JAEYUE010000303.1 GCA_023433655.1 Pseudomonadota bacterium
CCGGTTCGCCCAACTCCATCAAGCCTGGGACGGCCGCACGCGGCGCGAACAACAGCTGCTCGCCGTGATGGCCTTGCTGGCGGCGGCCGTGGTCGTCTGGCTGGGGATCGTCCGTCCGTTGACGGACTGGCGGGACGGAGCGGCCTGGGACCGCGCCCGGGCGGAGGCGCATCTGGTCGAGGTCCGGAGCGCCCTGGCCCGGCTGGCGCCCGAAGCCGGCGGCGAGGCCCGCACGGTCGACGCCCGGGGCCTGGAACCCCTGCTGCTGCAGACGGCCGGCGCGGCCGGGCTTCAGCTCACCACCGGGATGGAGTCGTCGGGCCGGCTCGGATTCCGCGCCGCCAACGCCCCCGCCGCCGCCGTCTTCACCTGGCTCGGGGCGTTGGATACGACGCATGGCCTCCAGCCCGTCAGCCTCAGCGTGGTCGAGAACGCCGACGCCTCGCTGCAGGTGGAGGGGGCGTTCTGAGCCGACCCCTCCACCCTTCGGACCATCGGCCGATCAGAAGGCCGCGCGCACGGTGAGCTGATACATCACGCCCGACCGCTCGCTCTCCAGTTCGTACTCGTCAAGATCGCCGTTGGCGCGATTGTCGAGGATCTCCTCGATCGAGTCGCCGTCGTACTTCATGAAGGTCTCGCGCTTTTCCTTGTCGAGCAGGTTCTGCGCCGAAAGGCGGACCACGATCCGCTCGCCGAAGCGCTTCTCGACGAAGGCCTCCAGGTCCTGGTCGTACTCGACCTTGACCAGCTCATCGAGGCCCGACTCATAGCCCTCGTCACGGCCGTACAGGCTGGCCCCGAAGCTGGCGCCCCGGTCCGGCAGGTTCTGGATGAAACCGACGTTCCAGATGTTCTGCGGCTGGTTGCGGAACTGACGCTCGACGCCGGTCCAGGGGTCGAGAACCTCGCTCTCCAGCCAGGTGTAGTTGAAGAAGACGCCGGTCTCCGGCATCCCGAACACGTCCAGCGGGGTCGATAGATCGACCTCCACGCCCCAGGTCGTCCCGTCGCCGATGTTGCGCGGCTCGACCAGGTTGTAGGCGTCGTCGCCCGGATCGACCGGGCCGCCGTCCTCGTCCACTTCCGTGCCCGTGTCGGTCAGCTCGATCAGGTTCTCGATCTCGCGGTAGAAGACGTTGACGCCGAACACGCCGCGCGAGCCCAGCCGGCGCTCGTAGCCGAGGTCGAAGCCGGTGGCGAACTCGCTCTCCAGCAGCGGATTGCCCTGAAGGGCGTCCTCGTCCGCCGGCTCCTCGCTGGCCAGATACGGGGCCAGGAAGCTGTAGTCCGGCCGGCGTTGGGTGCGGGCCCAGGAGGCGCGGAACTGATCGCGGCCGGTCGGTGACCAGGTCAGGTGCAGCGACGGGAAGAACTCTGCCGCCTCGGACGAGACCACGCCGAGGTCGCTGGTCACGTCCCGCTCCCTCGACTCATGGCGCAGGCCGGCGTCGACGGTCAGGGCGTCGGTCGGCTGCCAGGTCAGGCGCACGAACGGCTCCAGTCGGGTCTCCTCGATGGTGTAGATGGCGCCGGGCTCGGGGTCGGGGTCGTCGACCATGCCGCCCGCGATGTCGAACTCGACCTCGGCCGCGTCCCGCTCCTTGGTCAGATAGTCGGCCCCGACCTTCAGGCGCAGCGCGTCGTGGCCAAACGTGTAGGCCACGCCGAACCCGTATTCGTCGTCAGTGATGTCCAGCTCGACATATTCGTCCAGCTCCAGCGGATCGCCGGCGTCCGCCACATCCACGCGGGACGACGAGTCCTCGCGAAAGCCGGACCAGCCGGCCTCGAAGTCCAGCTCGCCGGGGCCGACGTCGAATTCGCCGTCGAGGCCCAGGGCGTAGCTCTGCTGGCTGATGCGTTCGGCCTGGACCTCGGTCTCCTCCAGTTCGTCGAACACGCCGGCGCCGTTGTCGACGAAGGTCAGCGAGGTTTCGTCCTCGTGCCGGTCGGTGTCCACCGCCAGGCCGTTGAAGCGCAGGCGGCCGCGATCAAAGCGCATGGTGAGCTCGGCGTTGGCCGACAGGTCCTCGCCGTCGCGGGTGTCGTCCTGCAGTTCGATATTGTCCAGCGCCCCGCCGTCGGCGGGGTTGTCGTCATAGCGCTCCGAACGCTTCTCCTTCGGATTGCGTCGGCCCTGGTAGTTCAGCGCGGCCCACAGCGAGGTGCTTTCCGCATTGCCGGCCCAGGAGATCGATCCGGCGCCGCGGCTCTCGCCGTCGCCGTTGACCAGCACCCCGGCGCGGACCGCTCCGCCCTCCAGCTGCGCGCCTTCCTTGAGCACGACATTGATCGCACCGGCGACGCCGTCCGACGGCTGGTCGGCGCGGGGGCTGCGGATGATCTCGACGCGCTCGACCAGTTCGGCCGGGATACGGTCGACCAGGAAGGCCCCGTCATCCTCGCCGCCGGGCGCGCGCCGGCCGTTGATCAGGATGTTGGTATAGCCGGGCGGCAGGCCCCGCATCGACACCCCGTCGAATTCCAGCACGTCCGAGGTGAAGGTCACGCCCGGCACGCGCTTCAGCATCTCGCCGACTGACACCGGCTCGAAGCGCTGAAAGTATTCGAGGTCGTAGGACAGGATCGGATTCTCGTCCGTGGTCCGGTTGCGGAACACGATCTCCCCGTTGACGATGACGTCCTCGACGGCCGTGGCCTCGACCGGACCGGCGTCCTGGGCGCAGACGGTTCCGGCGAGAACGAGCGGCGCCACAGCGGCGCCGAGCAGAAGTTTCAGTTTCATGGCAAGCATCCCCGATGACCGGTCCGACCCCCCGGGCCGCCGGTTCTGTGGTCAGCTAGGCCGTTGCGGCGACGCCCCTGCGATGGTTCGGCGAAGCCCCGTTGGCGCTTTTCCGATGCTCCCGTGACGAATGTTCCCGGGACAGATGGAAGGTCATCGAACTGACGGCGGATCGTCATCCAGCTTGCGTTGACGCTCCAATGAACGCGTGGTCTGGCCGGGCCACAGCAAGCTTTACGGACGCGCCATGATCATCCGGACCATGACGGCCCTCGTGGCCTCCACCGCCTTCCTCGCCGCCTGCGCGACTCACGACGCTGACGTCCAAGGCGAAGGCGCGGTCGTGCGGGCGCGGCTCGAGACCCCGTCGGTCGGCACGGCGGGACAGGACGCCGCCGACGACCCCGCCATCTGGGCCTCGGCCGACCCGGTCCGGATCGGCGGGGTCTCGACCCGGGGCTTCGTCGCCGGCACCGACAAGAAGGCCGGCCTGTACATCTACGGGCTCGACGGCGCCGTGCTGCAGTTCCTGCCCGAGGGCCTGCTGAACAATGTCGACCTCACCGACGGGCTCTCCGTCGGGGGTCGGCCGCAGATCGTTCTGGGCGCCAGCGACCGCACGCCGGGCAAGACCGGCGTCGCCCTCTATCTGTTCGACCCGGCGGGCGAGGCCGGCGTGCGGCCGTGGGGCGCCATCGCCTCCGATGTGGTCGAGCCCTACGGCTTCTGCTTCGCCCGGCGCGGGGCCGAGGTCCACGCCATCCTGGTCGGTCACGAAGGAGAGGTCCGCCAGTTCGTCCTGACCGTCGACGCCGCTGGCCGCCCGGCCGCCCGCGAGCTCCGCCGCTTCGACATCGGCACGATCTCCGAAGGCTGCGCCGTCGACGAAGCGACCGACGCCCTCTACATCGCCGAGGAGAACGTCGGGGTGTGGCGCTACCGTCTTGACCCCTCCGCCGGCGACGCCCGCACCCTTGTGCAGCCCATCGCGTCGGGGGTGCTGGTCGCCGACGCGGAGGGCCTGGCCATCATCGAGGACGGGGCCGCCCGTTACCTGGTCGGTTCCAGCCAGGGCGATTCGACCTTCCCGGTCTGGCGCATCGACGGCCCTCAACCGGTCTACGCCGGCCGGTTCGTCGTCGGGGCCGGCGCGGTCGACCGCGTCACCGGGACGGACGGCGTCGACGCCCTCGGCGGCCCCGTCGGCGACGCCTTCCCGGAAGGTCTCGTCGTGGTTCAGGACGACGTCAACGACGCCGGGACGCAGAACTTCAAGTACATCGACTGGCGCGACATCCGGGCGGCGCTGGGGCTGCGTTAGGGCCGACGACTCCCGACCTGGGATTTGGTCGGGCGGTGGCGGAGAGGGTGGGATTCGAACCCACGGTACCCGTAAAGGCACGCCGCATTTCGAGTGCGGTACATTCGACCACTCTGCCACCTCTCCGCGGGGCCGAACGCTTTGGTCGAGCGAGCGGC
>JAEYUE010000039.1 GCA_023433655.1 Pseudomonadota bacterium
CCTCGGCGATGGGGGTTCGTTCCCCGAGCAGCTGGGCGCGCGCGGCGGCGCGGGCTCGGCGCAAATGGTGGTCCACCTGGCCCTGCATGATTGCGGTCTGCCGGCGCACCATGTCCGGCAGGGCCCCCGTCTGGTTGCCGGCCTCCGCCAGCATCACCGACAGCGGCGTCTTCAGGGCATGGGCGAGGTTGCCCACATGGGTGCGCTGCCGCTCGACGATCTCCTGGTTGTGGTCGAGCAGGCGGTTGACCTGCTCGGCAAGCGGCTGGATCTCGAGCGGGTAACTGCGGGCGATCCGCGCCGCCTTGCCCTTGCGCACGTCGGCGATCTCGTTCCGGAGGCTGTAGAGGGGACGCAGGCCGATCTGGACCTGCAGCAGAACGGCGACGACGAGCCCGAGACCGAGGATCACCAGGGCGCTCCAGGTGAAGGTCGCGAATTGCTGGGTGTCGGCGTCGATCGCGGAGCGGTCGATCCCGGCCATGAACACCACCGGCGACGTCCGCCCGGGGATCTGCTTCATGCTGGCGGCGACGCGCAGCGGCGCCCCCAGCGGCCCCTCGCCGCCGCGGCGCAGGCCGTCGGGATCGTTGTAGCTGATCACCGCCCCGCGCGCGTCGGCCAGTCGGGCCGGCAGGTCGGCGGGGATGGTGAGGCTCTCGCCGGCCAGCGAGGGGGAGCGCACGAGGATGCGCAGCCGTCCGTCCGATGCGGGCTCGGCCACCGCCCAGTATTTCCCCGACAGGGGCCGCATGGTGCGGTCGTCCCTGACCTCGTCCATCCTCAGCGAGCCGTCGGCCGCGGCGTTGGTCGACAGGACGACCTCGTCGATGGTGTCCGAAAGCACGTTGCCCAGCCGGCGCAGCGCCGATTCCTGGTACTGGTTGGTCAGGGTCCAGCCGGTCAGCACCAGGGCCAGAACGATCCATGCCGAGGCCAGCCAGATCAGGCGCCGCGTCAGGCTGCGTCCGGGGCGTCCGAACCAGCGGCCCCAGGTGTGCGGCGGCTCCGCCGCCTTGGCGTCGACAAGGCCCCCCGCGCCGTCGGTCACGTCTCGTCGGTCTCCCCCGGCAGCGACGTCAGGCGGTAGCCCAAGCCCCGCACCGTCTCGATCCGGTCGGGCCCGATCTTCTTGCGCAGGCGGCCGACAAAGACCTCGATGGTGTTGGAATCCCTGTCGAAATCCTGATCGTAGAGGTGTTCGACCAGTTCCGTTCGGCTGATCACCCGCCCCTGGTGCATCATCAGATAGTGCAGCAGCCGGTATTCCAGCGAGGTCAGCCGCAGCGGCTCGCCGTTGACGCTGGCCCGGGCCGCGCGCGGATCCAGCCTCAGCCCGCCGCACGACAGGGTCGAGGAGGCGATGCCCGCCGAGCGGCGCAGCAGGGCGCGCAGACGGGCCAGCAGCTCTTCGGTGTGGAACGGCTTGGTCAGGTAGTCGTCGGCCCCGGCGTCGAAGCCCGACACCTTGTCGGACCAGGCGCCGCGGGCGGTCAGGATCAGCACCGGCGTGGTCCGGCCCTCGCGCCGCCAGCGTTCCAGCACCGACACGCCGTCGATCTTGGGCAGGCCGAGGTCGAGCACGATCACGTCATAGGGCTCGGTGTCGCCGAGGAAATGCGCCTCCTCGCCATCGGCGGCGTGATCCACCGCATAGCCGGCGTCGGACAGGGCGCCCTTCAGCTGGCGCGACAGGTCGGCGTCGTCCTCGACAAGCAATACCCGCATTCAGCGTTCTCCGATCACCCGGCCGGTGCGGCCGTCCACCATGATGTCCGCGACGCGACCGCCGGGATACTCCCAACGCACCACGACCGTGTCGCCGCGGTTGCTGGCCCCGAGGAAGCGGCCCGGCCGCCCGGCCGAGGCGCGCTGCACCGCCGCGCCCACGCTGACGCGCGGGCCGTCGTCCGGCCGGTCGACGGAGGGCCGCTCGCGCGAAGACTGGCCACGGCCGCCGCCCGGGTCGCCCCGGTCGGGACGATCCTGGGTGAAGCCGCCGCGGCGCTCCTGCCGCGCCTCGGCGCGGTCGCCGCGATCCTGCGCGGCCGCGGACAGGGGCGCGGCGGCAATCAGGGCGGCGAGGATGTAGATGGGCATCCGGGTCATGGGCGACGGTCTAGGCCCCAGGCTCTGAACGACGGCTGAACGGCGAATGTAGCCCTGTTTCACCGTCGCCGCCCCCCTTCAGACCCAGTGAACGCCCGCGCGCATGAAGGCGCATGGATGCGTCGTCAGGGACATGAACGCAAGCTGACACAAGCCGTTCAGTTCAGGCTCAGCCGCAGGGTGGTCATGTCCCCTCAACGCGGCCAGTCCGGCCGACGTCGAACGCGAAGGACAAGACCGATGATGAAGAAAGCCCTCATCCCCGTGCTGGCCATCGCCGCGGCTTCCGTCGCGGTCCCGGCCTCGGCCCAGAATTACGACCGGCACGATCGCTACGACCGGCATAATCGCTACGAACAGAACCGCGGCGGCTGGCAGTCGATCAGCCAGCGCAAGTATCAGATGGACCGGCGCATCGACGTCGGCCTGCGCAACGGCTCGCTGAGCCGGCGCGAGGCCGTCCGCCTGCAAAGCCAGCTGAACAGCCTGGTCCGGCTTGAGCGCAACTACATGCGCGGCGGCCTGACCCGCTGGGAGCGCACCGATCTGGACCGCCGCTACGACCGTCTGGCCGTCCAGATCCGCATGGAGCGCCGCGACCGAGACAACCGTCGCTGGTAACGGCTGACCTTTCCTCCCCGGAAGGTGCGAGGGGCGTCGTCCGCAGGGACGGCGCCCCTTTTCTATAGCCGCAGGCGCAGGCGGCTCTCGATCACCGTCACCGCCCGGCCGCGCAGGAGCACGCGGTCGCCGCGCACCTCGGTCTCGATGTCGCCGCCCCGTCCGGGGAAGGCCTGATGGAAGCGCACCGTCGGCCGCCCCAGCCGCTCCGCGTACAGAGGGGCGAGAATGCAGTGGGCCGAACCCGTCGCCGGATCCTCGGGGATTCCCACCCCGGGCGCGAAGAAGCGGTCGACCACGTCCACGCCGTCGTCCGGCCCGGCCGCGGCGCAGGCGATCACCTCCCCCGCCTCCCGCGCCTCGCCCTGCATGTCCTTCAGCGCCGCGATGTCGGGCTTGAGCCCTCGCACCGTCTCCGCGTCGGCCAGCACCGCCACCAGATAGCGGCTGGCCCAGACCTCGACCGGCTCGACGCCCAGCGCGGCGGCCAGTCCTTCGACCGGTCCGGTCCGCCGCGGCGGCGCGGCGGGGAAGTCCATCTCGTAGCCGTCGCCTGTCCACCGCACGGTCAGGGCGCCCGAGCGGGTGTCGAAGGTCAGCGTCCCCTCCACGCCCAGTTCCGCCGTCAGCACATGCGCCGAGCCCAGGGTGGCGTGGCCGCACAGGTCGACCTCGCGCCCGGGCGTGAACCAGCGCAGGCCGAACCGCGCCGGATCCTCCGTGCGCAGCAGGAAGGCGGTCTCCGCCTGGTTGTTCTCCCGCGCCAGCGCCTGCATCCAGCCGTCGTCCGGCCAGCGCTCGAAGGGCTCGACCACGCAGGCGGGATTGCCGCGGAACGGCGCGGCGGCGAAGGCGTCGACGGTCCACTGGCGCATCAGGGTTTCTCCGGTTCGATCACGGTCAGTTCGGGCCAGCGGGCGCGGGCGTTCGCCACGGCCTTGGCCCAGCCCTTCGCCAGCGGCCGGTTCGGATTGGGCCGCAGCGTCAGCGAGAACACGTCCTCCAGCCCGAACGGCGCCGCCACGCTGATCCTGTCGTCATCCTCCAGCCGCACGCCCACGGCGAAGGCCGGGGCCACGAACCGGGCCAGGGCATCGTCCGTGCCGGTCAGGGGCGTATAGGGCTCGCCGAACTTGCCCTCGAACCACAGATGGACCCGGGCCTGGTTGCGGACCTCGACCATGTCGCGGAACGGCGGCCCGAAGGCCTCGGCCACCCGCTTGATGATCACGTCCTCGGCTTCCCACGAGGTGTCCGGGTCGAAGTAGCCGAGGTCGTAGTCGCGGATGCCGTACCCGGCCGGGCGACTGGTCACGGCGTTCCATACCGACTGGTAGACCGCCCCCGAGAACACCCGCCAGTCGTTCAGGCCCAGAGTCCGCACCGTGGTCAGCACATGCATCAGGCCGGGATCGGCGCGGACGATGTCGGCCAGTCTCCGCCCCAGCTCGCTCACCGGCGCGCCTCGCGCAGCGGCCAGCCGTGGTCCAGCGGGCCGTGGCCGCCGCCCAGTCCGGGCGCGCGGCGGATGGCCTCGGCGACGTAGGCCCAGGCCTCGGCCACGGCGACCTCCAGCGGCAGGCCCCTGGCCAGCCCGGCGGCGCAGGCGCTGGCCAGGGTGCAGCCGGTGCCGTGGGTGTGCCGGGTGTCGACGCGTTCCCCCTCCAGCACGGTCTCGCCGGACGGCGTCAGCAGCAGGTCGATCACCGTCTCGCCCGGCACGTGCCCGCCCTTCATCAGCACCGCCTGGGCCCCGAGCTCGAGCAGGGCCTCGCCGGCGCGGCGCTGGCCCTCGATGTCGCCGACGGTCAGTCCGGTCAGGGCTTCCGCCTCCGGCGCGTTCGGCGTCAGCAGGGCGGCGCGCGGGACCATCAGCGTCCGCACGGCCTCGACGGCCGCCTCTGCCAGCAACGGATGGCCGCCCTTGGCGATCATCACCGGATCGACCACCGCCGGGGCGTCCGCGCTGTCGAGAATGACCGCGACCCGCTCGACCACCTCGACCGAGCCCAGCATGCCGGTCTTGATCGCGTCGGCCCCGATGTCGTCCAACACCGCCCGCGCCTGGGCCTCGATCAGGTCCAGCGGCAGGGCATGCACGCCGTGGACGCCGAGGGTGTTCTGCACCGTGATCGCGGTGATCGCGGTGGCCGCGTAACCGCCCATCGCCGTCACCGCCTTGAGGTCGGCCTGTATCCCCGCCCCGCCTCCGGAATCGGAACCGGCGATGATCAGGACGCGTCCAGCGGGCGAGGTCATGC
>JAEYUE010000048.1 GCA_023433655.1 Pseudomonadota bacterium
CATGCACAAGATCCTTCCCGCCGCCGCCGCCCTCGCAGTCGCGTTCGCCCTGCCGTCGGCGGTCGAGGCCCAGAACAACGGCCGCGGCAATGGCGGCGACCACGCCGCAGGCAAGGGCCACGGCGCGGAGAAGGGCCGCGGCGGCCCGCAGCGCCAGGACAACGCCGGGAGCCGGGGCCGCAGCGACGAGGCGCGCGGTCGCGGACAGGACCGCGGCGACCGCGACCTACGTCCGAGCGCGCCGGAGATCCGGCGAATGGCGCGCGGCCCGGAGACCCGCGATCCGGACCGGGGCCGCGGACCCGACCGCGACGAGCGTCGGGAGACGCGGCGCGACCACCCCCCCGCCGAACGCATACTCGCCCAGCGCGCGGCGGCGGTCTTTCGCGCCGAGCCCGACCGGGGCCTGATCGACGGCTGCCCGCCGGGGCTGGCCAAGCGCAACAACGGCTGCCTGCCGCCGGGTCAGGAGCGCAAGGTGGCGCGGGCCCGCTACGACTGGCTGTGGGATCGCGACCGCAACGCCGACTGGCGCTACGACGACGGCTATCTGTACCGGATGGACCGCAGCGGCAGCGTGCTGGGCTGGCTGCCGGTGCTGGGCGGGGCGCTGGCACCCGGTGCGGTGTGGCCGCAGCAATACGCCTACCAGCCGGCCCCCCAGTACTACACCGACTACTTCCGGCTGAATGACCCCTACGACTACCGATACGCCAACGGGGCCCTCTTCGGGGTCGACCCGAAGACCCAGGCGATCACCCAGGTGGTCGCCCTGCTGACCGGCCAGCCGATCAACGTCGGTCAGCCGATGCCGGCCGGCTACGATGTCTACAACGTGCCCTACGCCTACCGCGACCGCTACGTGGACACGGCCGACAGCTGGTACCGCTATAACGACGGCTACGTCTATCAGGTGGATCCGACGACCCGACTGGTCCAGGCCGCCATCCAGCTTCTCGTCTGACCGGAGACCGCCATGCGAACCCTGATGCGCCGGGCGCTGACGCCCCTCGCCGTGATCCTGCTCGCCGCCTGTGGCGACGCCGCCGAGAAGGCTCCGGGCGACGCCGCCGAACAGTCGGCGCCGTCGTCGCGCACCCTCGCCGCGACGCTTGAGGCCGAAAGCGGTTTCGGCTCGCTCAACCGCGCCGCGACCAACGCCGGCCTTGCGGACGTGCTGGAGGGGGTCGGTCCCTACACCGTGTTCGCCCCGGTCGACGCCGCCTTCTCCACCGGGGCCGCGCCGACGGATCTGACCGACGAGGCGAGACGGGCGGAGAGCGCCGAACTGCTGAGGGCGCACATCGTCCCCGGCGCCCTGACCCGGCGCGACATCGAGGCGGCGCTGGCCAACGACGCCGATGGTCAGGTGCAGATGAGGACCATGGCCGGCTCGATGATCACCTTCTCCCGCGAGGGAGAGGTTGTCACGGCGACGACGGAGGACGGCGCCCGTGCACGACTGACGGGCGAGGAGAGCCTCGCCAGCAACGGCGTGCTGCAGCCGGTCGACGGCCTTCTGGTCAAGCCGGCGCAGACCGCTCCGTCGGCTGGCTGAGTCGGGTGTGATAGCCAACCTGCTCTGCTGGGCGTATGCTTAATGCGGATCAGGGAGGCCCACCGATGTTCGAGGCCCTGCGATGCGCGCAGAAGGGCCACGTGTTCGTCGACAGCCGTAGCCAGCCCGGCACGCAGGTCTGCGTCCGCTGCCGGCTCCGGCAGCCGTTCGAGGCCCTTCAAGCGCCGCCACCGCCACAGCCGGGACACCGCTGAAGTCGGGACCGGTCCTGCGGCGCCTCTCCGACCGGTCGCTAGACCAGCCGGCTCTGCACCACCGCGGCCTCGATGAAGCCCGCGAACAGGGGGTGGGGGGCGAAGGGGCGGCTCTTCAGTTCCGGATGGTACTGGACGCCGATGAACCACGGGTGGTCCTCCCGCTCGATCGTCTCGGGCAGGACGCCGTCGGGCGACAGGCCGGCGAAGGTCAGGCCGCCTTTCTGCTCGACCGCCTCGCGGTAGTTGATGTTGACCTCGTAACGGTGCCGGTGGCGCTCGCTGATGGTGGTCGAGCCGTACATGGCGGCGATCTTCGAACCGGGGGCCAGCACCGAGTCATAGGCGCCCAGCCGCATGGTGCCGCCGAGGTCCCCGCCGGCGCTGCGCTTCACCCGCTCGTTGCCCTGGGTCCATTCGGTCATCAGGCCGACGACCGGCTCGTTGGTCGGGCCGAATTCGGTGGACGACGCCTCCGGGAAGCCGGCGAGGTTCCGCGCCGCCTCGATCACAGCCATCTGCATGCCGAAGCAGATGCCGAAATACGGGATGTTGCGCTCGCGGGCGAAGCGGGCCGCCTGGATCTTGCCCTCGGACCCGCGCTCGCCGAAGCCGCCGGGCACGAGGATGGCGTGGGCGCCCTGCAGGCGGGCGTCGCAGGCCTCGCGGTCGCCCTCGAAGGTCTCGGCCTCGACCCAGTCGATGTTGACCTTGACGTTGTTGGCGACGCCGCCGTGGTGCAGCGCCTCGATGAGGGATTTGTAGGCGTCCTTCAGCACCGTGTACTTGCCGACCACGGCGACGGTGACCTCGCCGTCAGGATGCAGGCGGCGCCGGGCGATCTCCTGCCAGCGCGACAGGTCCGGCGCGGGCGCGTCGGTGATGCCGAAATGGGCCAGCACCTCGGCGTCGAGGCCCTCGCGATGATAGTCCAGCGGAACGGCGTAGATGTCGGCCGAGTCCATGGCCTGGATGACGCCACTTTCGCGCACGTTGCAGAACAGCCCGATCTTGCGCTTCTCCTCGGGCGGGATCGGATATTCGCAACGGCACAGCAGGATGTCGGGCTGGATGCCGATCGAGCGCAGCTCCTTGACCGAGTGCTGCGTCGGCTTGGTCTTCATCTCGCCGGCCGTCTTGATGAAGGGCAGCAGGGTCAGGTGGACGAAGCACGACTGGCCGCGCGGCAGGTCCTGGCCGAGCTGGCGGATGGCCTCGAAGAAAGGCAGGCCCTCGATGTCGCCGACGGTGCCGCCGATCTCGACCAGCACGAAGTCGACCTCCTCGCCGTCGTCGGTCAGGGCCGGGGTCAGGCAGAACTGCTTGATCTGGTCGGTGACGTGCGGAATCACCTGCACCGTCGCGCCCAGATAGTCGCCGCGCCGCTCCTTCTCGAGGATGGTCGAATAGATGCGGCCGGTGGTGATGTTGTCCGACTTCGCCGCCGAGACGCCGGTGAAGCGTTCGTAGTGGCCGAGGTCGAGGTCGGTCTCGGCCCCGTCGTCAGTGACGAAGACCTCGCCGTGCTGGTACGGGCTCATCGTGCCCGGATCGACGTTGAGATAGGGGTCGAGCTTGCGCAGACGCACCTTGTAGCCGCGCGCCTGCAGGAGCGCGCCGAGAGCGGCGGAAGCGAGGCCTTTTCCCAATGAGGAAACCACGCCGCCGGTGATGAACACGTAACGGGCCATGGGAGATCACTCTACCGCCGATT
>JAEYUE010000097.1 GCA_023433655.1 Pseudomonadota bacterium
GTCACCGAGCCCGGCGGCCAGAAGCGCGCCCTCCTCGACAATGTGGTATCGGGCGAGATCAAGGGCCTGGTCGAACTGCGGGACGTCGAGGCGCCGGCGACCGCGGAACGCCTCGCCGAACTCGTCGCTCACGTCGCCGACGAACTCAACCGCGCCCACAACGCCAACAGCGCGGTTCCTGCCCCCCCGAGCCTGACCGGCCGCAATGTCGGTCAGTCCCTCGAAAGCGCGATCGCGGGATTCAGCGGTCAGACCACCGTCGCCATAACCAGCACGGGCGGGATCATTCAGGCCCGGGCGGACATCGTCTTCAGCGGCGCCACGATGACCGTGAACGGGGTCGCGGCCACGCCGGCGACCTTCCTGACCGTCCTGAACGCCCAGCTGGGCGGGAGCGCCACCGCCAGCTTCGTAGACGGCAAGCTGTCGATCACGGCGAGCGGCGGCGCCGGGGTCGCCATCGCCGACGATCCCGCCAGTCCCTCGGTCAAGGCGGGGCGCGGCTTCTCGCACTATTTCGGCCTGAACGACCTGATCTCGACCGATCGGCCGGCTTTCTACGAGACCGGGATGACGGCGGCCTCGGCGCACGGCTTCACCGCCGGCGAAGCGCTGAGCTTCCGCTTTACGGGAGAGAGCGGGTCGCGCCTTCGCGACATACAGGTCGCCATTCCCGCAGGCGGCACGGTCGGCGATCTCATCAGCGCGCTGAACGACCCGGCCACCGGCGTCGGTCGTTTCGGCGCTTTCGCCCTGGCGGCCGACGGAACACTGAACTTCACCGGTTACGGCAACCCCGCGCCGACCATGAGCGTGCTTGAGGACACCACCATCCAGGTCCCCTCGGGAATCTCGGTCACCGAGTTGTTCGGAATCGCCGGTGGGGTCCGGGCCTCCCGCGCGGATGGCTTCTCCCTGCGCTCGGACATCCGCCAGAGCCCGGCGAAGCTGGCCCTGGCCCAGTTGAACCTGTCCGCCGCGGCCGGCGCCTCGGCGCTCAGCCCGGGCGACGGGCGGGGCGCGCTTCTGCTCGCTGACGCCGGCGAGCGGGCCGCCAGCTTCTCGCCCGCGGGCGACTCGTCCGGGGGACTGATCTCGGTGTCCCGCTACGCTTCGGAATTGTCGGGTGAGATCGGCGGCAGGGCCGCGGCGGCGAAGAACCGGAGCGACACCGCGACCGCCCTCGCCACCGAGGCCTCCGCCCGACAGTCGGCCTATGAAGGCGTCAACCTTGACGAGGAACTGGTGCTGATGACCACCTACCAGCAGGCCTTCAACGCCTCGGCCCGGCTGATCCAGGCGGCCAGGGACATGTACGACACGCTTCTGGGGATCATCTGATGAGCCGCGTCGCCACCTTCGGAAACTACCAGTCGGCGCTTCTCGACCTGATGAAAGCCCAGACCCGGGCAGCCGAGGCGCAGGAACGGGTTTCGACGCAGAAGAACGCCACCGACCTGACCGGTTTCGGCCGCCAGTCCGAGACCCTGACCGCCCTCAAGGGCGCCCAGAGCCGGATCCAGGGCTTCATCGACACCTCAAAGGCGGTCAGCGCCCGACTGACCACTCAGGATCTGGCCATGTCCCAGATGAGCGAGGGCATCGCCGGCCTGCGCGCCGCCGTCGGGAGTGTGCTGGCCAGCGACTCGGCCGCATCGCTGATGCTCGAGCTGGAGGGCCATTTCCAGGCGATCCGGGGCGGTCTGACCATGCGACATCACGGCGGCTATCTATTCTCCGGCGCCTCGACCACGACGTCGCCGGTGACCGTGGCCAACCTCGACGAACTGGCCGCGGCCCCGGACGTGGCCTCGGTGTTCGTCAACGACACGCTGAAGACCGCCAGCCGGGTGGCGGAGGGCACGACGCTGGAAACGGGCTTCCTCGCCGACGACCTCGGCACCGAGGTGTTCGAGATCCTGCGGGACATCCAGATCTATCACGACGGGCCGCAGGGACCGCTCACCGGCAAGGTGACCGAGACCCAGAAGGCCTTCCTGACGACCCAGCTCGGCCGGCTTGAACAGGCGGCCACCGGCGTGATCGACAAGATGGCCAAGACCGGCTCGGTCGCCAACCAGGTCGAGAACATCACCAAGGGCCACGAGGCCCAGCTGGCTTCGCTGGACGAACTGGTCTCGAACCGGACCGACGCCGACATGGCGGTGGCCATCACCGACCTTCAGCTGTCCCAGGTCGCCATTCAGGCCTCGGCGCAGGTGATCAGCCAGCTGCGTCAGGTGTCGCTGCTCAACTATCTGCGCTGACGCGACAAATCGCCTGCAACGGCCACGCTGGACGCTGGTTCTCACTTGAGAACATAATGCGAACAGATGGCGCAGCTCGATCTTCGACAAAAACTTTCCATCCTCGCCGACGCGGCCAAGTACGACGCCTCATGCGCCTCGTCGGGCACGTCGAAACGGGACTCGACCGACGGTCGAGGCATTGGCTCGACTGAGGGGATGGGCATCTGCCACGCCTACACGCCGGATGGCCGCTGCGTGTCGTTGCTGAAGATCTTGCTGACCAATTTCTGCATCTACGACTGCGCCTACTGCATAAACCGCGCGTCCTCGAACGTGGAGCGGGCGCGGTTCAGCGTCGACGAGGTGGTGCGGCTGACGCTCGAGTTCTACCGGCGCAACTACATCGAGGGCCTGTTCCTGTCGTCGGGCATCATCCGCTCGGGCGACGATACGATGGAGCAGCTGGTCCGGGTGGCGAAGACGCTGCGCGAGGACCATGACTTCCGTGGCTACATCCACCTGAAGCTGATCCCCGAGGCCGATCCGAAGCTGGTCGAGGCGGCGGGGCTCTACGCCGACCGGCTGTCGGCCAACATTGAACTGCCCCGTGACGAAGCGTTGCAGCGGCTGGCGCCGCAGAAAGATGTCGGGGTCATCAAGAAGGCCATGGGGCAGGTGCGCCTCAGGGTCGAGGCGGCGAAGCCGGAGAAGCGCGACCGGACCAGGCCGCCGCGCTTCGCCCCGGCCGGGCAGAGCACCCAGCTGATCGTCGGGGCCGATGGGGCGCCGGACACGGAGATCCTGCAGCGCAGCGCCTCGCTGTACGGCGGCTACGGTCTGCGGCGGGTTTACTATTCCGCGTTCAGCCCTATTCCCGACTCCTCAGCCGCCCTGCCGCTGCAGAAGCCTCCGCTGATGCGGGAGCACCGGCTCTACCAGGCTGACTGGCTGATGCGCTTCTACGGCTTCTCGGCGCCGGAGATCGGCGAGGCGGCGACTGGCGGCATGCTGGATCTGGCGGTCGATCCCAAGCTGGCGTGGGCGCTGAACCGGCGCGAGCAGTTTCCCGTCGACGTCAATACCTCCTCGCGGGAGATGCTGCTGCGGGTTCCGGGGCTGGGGGTGAAGTCGGTCGACCGGATCGTCTCGATCCGCCGCTACCGGACCCTGCGGCTGGAAGACGTGGCGCGGCTGTGCCGGGGCGTCGACAAGGTGCGGCCGTTCATAACCGCGTTGGACTGGACGCCGGGCGGGCTGACCGACGCGGCGGACCTGCGCGCCCGGCTGGCCCCGGAACGTTCGCCCGAACAGCTGAGCCTGTTCTGATGGCGGTCGCGACCCTGGCGGGCGAGACGGACTTCGACGGCTGGCGCAAGGCGGCCCGGGCCTTTCGCGAGGCGGGCGTTCCGCCGGCCGGGGCGCGCTTCGTCATCGGGAGCGCGGGGCAGGGCGGACTGTTCGACGCGCCGGCGGCGGCCCCGGCCGACGAGGCCGCGCCGTTCGCGGTCCCGCGCGCCTTCGTGGAGACGGCGCAGGCCGTGGTCCTGCACCGCTCGGACGACCGCTTCGACCTGCTGTACCGGCTGCTGTGGCGGCTGAAGGAGGAGCCGGAGCTGATGCGGGTGGTCTCGGACCGCGACGTGGCCGACGCGCTGGAGCGGGCGAAGAACGTCTCCCGCGCCAGCCACAAGATGAAGGCCTTCGTCCGCTTCCGGCAGATTGAGGACGAGGCGGGCGAGGCATGGGTCGCCTGGTTCGAACCCGCGCACCGGGTGGTGGAGATGACTGCACCCTTCTTCGCGCGGCGCTTCGCCACCATGCGCTGGTCGATCCTGACGCCGGACGGAACCGCCAACTGGGATGGTAAGGCGCTGGCCTTCGGCCCACCGGCGACGCGGGATTCGGCCGCGGCCGAGGACGAGATGGAGGCGTTCTGGCGCACCTACTACGCCTCGACCTTCAATCCGGCGCGGCTGAAGACCCAGGCGATGCGGGCGGAGATGCCAAAGCGCTACTGGAAGAACCTGCCCGAGGCGGCGCTGATCCCGGAACTGGTGGCGCAGTCGGCGGTTCGCACCGAAGCCATGGTCGCCACGCCCGCCCCGCAGCCGAACCGGCGTCTGGAGAAGACCCTGTCGCGCCTCGCCCGCGACGCCAGCTTCGACGAGGGCTTCGTCCCATCGACGCTTCAGGAACTCGACGCCGCCGTGCAGGCCTGCCGGCGCTGTCCGCTTTGGCGGGACGCGACCCAAGGCGTGTGCGGCGAGGGGCCGAGGAAGGCGCGGCTGATGATCGTCGGCGAACAACCCGGCGACCAGGAGGACCTGGCCGGCCATCCCTTCGTCGGCCCGGCGGGCAAGGTGCTGGACGCGGCGCTGGACGATGCGGGCATCGACCGCGAGGATGTGTTCGTCACCAACGCGGTCAAGCATTTCAAGCACGAGCCGCGTGGGAAGCGCCGGCTGCACAGGACGCCGAACGCCGCCGAGGTCAGCGCCTGCCGCTGGTGGCTGGACGCTGAGCGGCGACTGGTGAAGCCGAAGGTCATTCTGGCCATGGGGGCCACGGCCGGCCTGGGCGTGCTGGGCCGCAAGCCGGCCGTTACCCGCGAGCGGGGGCAGCCAATCCGACTGGCTGACGGGACGACGGCGCTGCTGACAGTCCACCCGTCCTACCTGCTGCGCATTCCCGACGCCGCGGCGAAGGCGGCGGAGAGAGCGCGCTTCGTGGCGGATCTGCAGCAGGCGAGGATGCTGCTGTAGTTCCCTTCAACCGTGTCTGAACGAATACGCCCGGCCGGCGTTGTTCCGCCCTGCCGCAGCTTTGCCGTGGTCCAGCCGTAGGCAAATCGAACGGCGCAATCTAGGTAGGGGCATGGCTGCAGCGGACTTCCGGATCGACGAAGGCGACGGACGCCTGACGCTGAGCCTGATCGGCGACTGGACGGCGACCAACCTGGGGCGGATCTCGCGCCGGCTGGACGAGGCGCTGCACGAGCGCTGCATCGACGCCGTCGATCTGGGCGAACTCGGACGCTTCGACACCGCGGGGGCCCTGGCCATCGTCCAGGCCAGCAACTGCGTCCTGCCCGAGGCGGCCTGGGCCCAGCGGCCCGAGGC
>JAEYUE010000315.1 GCA_023433655.1 Pseudomonadota bacterium
GCCCGGCCCGGGCGGCTGGCCGGGCTGGTGCTGGTCAACCCGGCCCCGGACTTCACCGAGGACCTGATGTGGCCCGGCCTCGCCGACCACGAGCGTCAGGCCATCCTGCGCGAAGGCGAGACCCTCCTCGTCGAGGAGGGGCTGGGCGAATACGTCCTGACGCGGCGCATGTTCGAGGAGGCGCGCGACTGGCTGCTGCTGCGCGGCCCCCTGCCCGTGCGCGCGCCGGTGCACATCCTGCAGGGCCGCGCGGACGAGGTGGTGCCGTGGCGCCGGCAGGTGATGCTGACCGAGCGCCTCACGGGCGCCGACGTGGTGCTGGAGCTCGTCGAGGCCGGCGACCACCGGCTGTCGACGCCCGCCGGTCTCGAGCGCCTCGTCGCGGCGGTTGAACGGAACCGCCGGTCAAGCTCTACATTGTCCTGACATCAAGCAGGAGAACGCCGATGCGTGTCGTCCTTTTCGCCCTTCCCGCGGCCCTCGCCCTTACGGCGTGCGCCGGCGCAATGGGCCCCAATCACTACCAGACCGAGCTGGAGCGGCTGCAGGCCGACTGCGCGGCGCGGGGCGGCATCCTGTCCCCGACCGGCCAGCAGAGCGGGCGGCCGCAGCTGGACAACGTCTGCAAGATCACCGGCCAGCCGTCGCCCCGCGTCGGCGGCTGATCGTTCAGAGCAGGGCCGTGACCGCCGCGCCCCCGGGGCGCAAGCGCGCCGGACGGGTCTAAAGGAGCGCGGCCAGGGCCGCGCGGGCCGCCTCGCCGAGGTCGGGGCGCTTCAGCGCCAGCGCCACGTTGGCGCGCAGCAGGCCGATCTTGTCGCCACAGTCGTAGGTGACGCCCTCGTACTCCACCGCGGTGAAGGTCTGATCCTTCATCAGCCGGGCCATGCCGTCGGTCAGCTGGATCTCCCCGCCCGCGCCGCGTTCGGTCCGTTCCAGGATGCCGAAGATCTCCGGCTGCAGGATGTAGCGACCCGAGATCGACAGGTTCGACGGAGCCTCGCCGCGGGGCGGCTTCTCGACCATTCCCTTCATGCGCAGGCGCCGGCCGTCCCGGCTCTCCGGATCGACGATGCCGTATTTGTGGGTCTCGCTCTCGGGCACCTGCTCGACCCCGATGACGTTGCCGCCGACCTCGGCATAGACCTCGGCCAGCTGTTTCAGCGCCCCCGGCTGGGCGTCGACGATGACGTCCGGCAGGATCACCGCGAAGGGCTCGTCACCGACGATGTCGCGGGCGCACCACACGGCGTGGCCCAGCCCCTTGGGCTGCATCTGGCGGGTGAAACTCATCTCGCCGGCCTGGGCCAGCTCGGCGTTCATCATCTCGAGGATGTCGATCTTGCCCTTGGCCTCCAGCTGGGCCTCCAGCTCGATCTGATGATCGAAATAGTCCTCGATGGCGCCCTTGGAACGGCCGGTGACGAAGACGATGTGCTCGATCCCGGCGTCACGCGCCTCCTCGACGATGTAGCTCAGTATCGGCCGGTCGACGACGTTCAGCAGTTCCTTGGGCGTGGTCTTGGTGCCGGGCAGCACCCGGGTGCCGAGGCCGGCGACGGGAAGGACGGCCTTGCGCAGGCGGCGGGGAGAGGGGGTCATGCAGTTTCCTGGACAGGGTAGGCGGCGACCCTAACGCATTGCGCGCCGGAAGCGATCACTCGACCGTGACGGATTTGGCCAGGTTGCGCGGCTGATCCACGTCGGTGCCCTTGTGCACCGCTGTGTAGTAGGCCAGCAGCTGCACCGGGACGGCGTAGACCAGGGGCGCGATCAGGGGGTGGCACTCGGGTGCGTCAACGCGATCGATGCCGGCCCCGTGCGGATCGGGCGCGGCCTTCGGCGCGATCATGATCACCGGCCCGCCGCGCGCGGCGACCTCCTGCAGGTTCGAGGCCGTCTTCTCGAAGACTTCATCCAGCGGCGCCAACGCCACGATCGGCGTCAGTTCGTCGACCAGGGCGATCGGGCCGTGCTTCAGCTCGCCGGCGGCGTAGCCCTCGGCGTGGATATAGCTGATCTCCTTCAGCTTCAGCGCGCCCTCCATGGCCAAGGGGAACATGGCGCCGCGACCGAGGAACAGGACGTCGGTGGCCTTGGCCAGTTCGGCGGCGATGTCCTTCAGCGCGCCGTCCATCTGCACCGCCTCGGCGATCAGGCGCGGGGCCTCGAACAGGGCCTGCACCAGTTCGGCCTCCATCGTGGCGTCGATGCGACCGCGCTGGACTCCGGCCGTCACCGCCAACGCCAGCAGGGCGGCGACCTGCGCCGTGAAGGCCTTGGTCGAAGCCACCCCGATTTCGGGCCCGGCGTGGGTCGGCCAGAGCACCGAGGCCTCGCGCGCCATCGAGGAGGAATGGACATTGACGAGGGCCGCGGTCTTCAGCCCACGCCCCTTGCACCAGCTCAGGCTCGCGAGGGTGTCGGCGGTCTCGCCGGACTGGCTGACCGCCACCGCCAGCGTGCCCGGCGCCACCGCCGGCTCGCGGTAGCGGAACTCCGAGGCGATCTCGACATCACACGGCAGGCCGGCCAGCCGCTCGAAGGCGTAGCGCCCGATCTGGCCGGCGTAGAAGGCGGTCCCGCAGGCGACGATCTGGATGCGCTCGATCCCCGCGAAGTCGATCTCGCCCGGCTTCACCTTGCCGTTCACGAAGTCGAGGTAGTGCGAGAGCGTGTGCTGGACGCTGTCCGGCTGTTCGTGGATCTCCTTCTCCATGAAGTGCCGGTACTCGCCCTTTTCGACGAGGGCGGAGGAGGCGGAGACCTGCACGATCGGCCGCTCCACCGCCGCGCCGGAAACGTCGAATATGCGCGCGCCCGAGCGGTCGACGGCGACATAGTCGCCCTCTTCCAGATAGCTGATCTTCTGCGTGAACGGCCCGACCGCGAGGGCGTCGGATCCGAGATACATCTCGCCCTCGCCCCAGCCGACGACCAGCGGGCTGCCGCGCCGGGCGCCCATGATCAGCCCGTCCTCGCCCTCGATCAGTACGGCCAGCGCATAGGCGCCCGTCAGGCGGTCAAGCACGGCCTTGAACGCAGCGACAGGATCGTTGCCGCCGTCCAGGGCCCGGTCGAGCAGGTGGGCGACCACCTCGGTGTCGGTCTGGCTTTCGAAGACGCGGCCCTCGGCGACCAGTTCACCCTTGAGCTCGGCGAAATTCTCGATGATGCCGTTGTGCACCAGCGTCACCCGGCCGGCCTTGTGCGGGTGGGCGTTCTCGGTCGTCGGGGCGCCGTGGGTGGCCCAGCGGGTGTGGCCGATCCCAATGGTCGACTGCAGCGGATCGGCGGCCAGCACCGCTTCCAGTTCGCGGATCTTGCCCTTGGCGCGGCGGCGCTCGATCCGGCCGTCGACCAGGGCGGCCACCCCGGCGGAATCGTAGCCCCGGTATTCCAGCCGCTTGAGGCTGTCGATCAGCCGGGGAACCGCCGGGCCCACGCCCGTCACGCCGATGATGCCGCACATGAGACTGACCCCTGGAAAATTAACCGTCCGCGCTTGGCGCAGGACCTCCGGTCGGTCTAAGCCGACCCTGACTGTGGCCGCCGGTGTAGGCGACACGGCCCGGGAATTGCACCTGAAAAGCAGTTTCGCAACATTTCTGCGCAACCTGCACGGGCTGATACAAGGAAGACGGGAACTTGGGCGAAAGACGCTATTTCGGCACCGACGGCATTCGCGGGCGGGCGAACACCCACCCGATGACGGCCGAGGTCGCCCTGCGAGTGGGCCTCGCCGCCGGCCGCATGTTCATGTCCTCGGACGATCGCCGCCACCTGGTGGTGATCGGCAAGGACACGCGCCTGTCGGGCTACATGATCGAGCCGGCGCTGGTGGCCGGCTTCTCCGCCGCCGGCATGGACGTGCGCACCTTCGGGCCCTTGCCGACGCCGGGCGTGGCCATGATGACCCGCTCGATGCGGGCCGACATCGGGGTGATGATCTCGGCCTCGCACAACTCCTACCTCGACAACGGCATCAAGCTGTTCGGCCCGGACGGCTACAAGCTGTCCGACGAGGTCGAACTGAAGATCGAATCGATGATGGACCAGGCGCTCGACGCCGACCTGGCCCCGCCGGACGCCCTCGGCCGGGTCAAGCGGATCGACGACAGCCAGGCCCGTTACGTCGAGATCGCCAAGGCCAGCTTCCCGAAGGGCCTGAGCCTGCAGGGCCTGCGCATCGCCGTCGATTGCGCCAACGGCGCCGCCTACAAGGTCGCCCCGACCACCCTCTATGAGCTCGGTGCCGAGGTGTGCGCCGTCGGCGTCGAACCGAATGGTCTGAACATCAACGCCGAATGCGGCTCGACCCATCCCGACGCCCTCGCCGAGGCGGTGCGCATGTATCGCGCCGATATCGGCATCGCCCTCGACGGCGACGCCGACCGGGTCATCATCTGCGACGAGAAGGGACAGGTCGTCGACGGCGACCAGATCATGGCCATGGTCGCCCTCGACTGGGCGAAGCGCGGCCTGCTCAAGGGCGGCGGCCTCGTCGCCACAGTCATGTCGAATCTCGGCCTCGAGCGCCGGCTGCAGGCCGAGGGGTTGACGCTGGAGCGGACGAAGGTCGGCGACCGCTACGTCATGGAGCGGATGCGCGAGGGCGGCTTCAACCTGGGCGGCGAACAGTCGGGCCACATCATCCTGCACGACTACGCCACCACCGGCGACGGCCTGATGTCGGCCCTCCAGGTCCTCGCAGTGCTGGTCGAGAGCGGCAAGCCGATGAGCGAACTGGCGAAGCAGTTCGACAAGGTGCCTCAGCGGCTGGAGAACGTCCGCTATTCGGCTGGCAAGCCGCTGGAGAGCGAGGCGGTCAAGGCCGCCATCGCGGACGCTGAGGCGCGCCTCGCCGGCGTCGGCCGCCTGCTGGTTCGCCCGTCGGGCACCGAGAAGCTGATCCGGGTCATGGCCGAGGGTGACGACGAGGCCTTGGTCAAGGCGGTGGTCGCCGACGTGGCGGCGGCGGTGAAGGCGGCGGGCTAGCGGCTCGACCGCGCGGCGTCCGCGGCGCAGGCTGTGCGGATGATTCCCACACCCGATCCGGCGAAGGGACGCTCCCTCGCGGCCTCGGCCCTGGCCCTGTGGCCGGGCCTGCTTCTGTGCGCCGCCGTCACCGGCGTGGCCGTGGCCCTCGAGGCGCTGGAGCTGCGGCTGTTCGGCCGCGGCTGGCTCGACGCGGTGGTGCTGGCCATCTTGATCGGGGCGACGATCCGCACCCTGTGGACGCCCCCGGCCGCCCTGCGGCCTGGCGTCGAGTTCAGCGCGCGCACCCTGCTGGAGATCGCTGTGGTCCTGCTCGGCGCCTCGATCAGCGCCGCCACCGTCATGGCCATCGGCCCGGGCCTGCTGCTGGGAGTCGTCGGCGTCGTCGCCCTCGCCATTCTCGCCAGCTACGGCCTCGGCCGGCTGCTGCGCCTGCCGCACCGCATGGCGATGCTGGTCGCCTGTGGCAACGGCATTTGCGGCAACTCGGCCATCGTCGCCATCGCCCCCGTGATCGAGGCCGAGCCCGAGGAGGTGACGGCCGCCATCGCCTTCACCGCCGTGCTGGGAGTCGTGGTGGTGCTTCTGCTGCCCCTCCTCGCCGTGGCGCTGGAGATGTCCGGACTCCGCTACGGCGTGGTCGCCGGCCTGACGGTCTACGCCGTGCCCCAGGTGCTGGCCGCCACCATGCCGGTGGGTGCGCTGGCGGCCCAGACCGGGACCCTGGTCAAGCTGGTGCGCGTGCTGATGCTGGGCCCCTTGGTGCTGGCCCTCTCGCTGGCCGTCGCGGCGCAGGCGGGGCGGAACGACTCCGGAAGCGCGCTGGGCCGGCTGCGCGGCGCGCCCCTCGGGCGCCTCGTGCCGTGGTTCATCGTCGGCTTCCTGCTGATGATGGCCGCCCGTTCGTTCGACCTGATTCCGGCCGCAGCCCTCTCGCCGATGGACCGCGCGGCCACCGTGCTGACCGTGATCTCGATGGCGGCGCTCGGCCTCAGCACCGACGCGCGGGCCGTGGCCCGCTCGGGCCCGCGCATCGCGATCGCCGTGACCCTGTCCCTGCTCGTCCTGCTCGGCCTCGCGCTCGGTCTCGTCACGCTGCTCGCGGTCGGCTGAGCCGACGCCTCAGATTTCCTGATTGTAGGCGCCGATCTCGCCGTACTTCGCCAGCCGCGGCTTCACCTCGTCGCGGAACAGGGCGCGCATGTCGTCCTCGGAGCGCATGCT
>JAEYUE010000129.1 GCA_023433655.1 Pseudomonadota bacterium
GGCGGCTTCACCCTCGACCGCAACACCAACGGCAGCAGCAAGCTGAACATCTTCGGCGGTCCCAAGACCACGCCGCGGCGCTCGCCCTTCATGGACGTGTCGACATGATCCGCTCGCTGCGCGCCCTGTCCGCCCTGCTCGGCTATCCGTCGGAGGAGCTGCTGGCCAACGTCGGTGCCATCCGCGAGGCGCTGGCCGCCGAGCGGCTGGTCCCGCCGGCGGGCCGCGAGGCGCTCGAGCCGCTGCTGAGGGAACTTGAGACCCGCGACCTGTTCGAGCTGCAGGAGGCCTACACCGACCTGTTCGACCGTTCGCGCAAGCTGTCGCTGCACCTCTTTGAGCATGTCCACGGCGACAGCCGCGATCGCGGCCCGGCCATGGTCGATCTCGGCCAGACCTACCTCGACCGCGGCTTCGTCATGGCCGTGTCCGAGCTGCCCGACTACCTGCCGCTCTACCTCGAATTTCTCGCCTGCCAGCCGTTCGGCGAGGCGCGCGACCTGCTCGGCGAACCGGCCCATGTGCTGGCCGCCCTGCGGCAGCGGCTGGCCGAGCGGGACAGCCCGTACGCCGGGGTGTTCGCCGCCCTGCTGGCGCTGGCCGATGCCCGGCCCGACGCCGAGGCGCTGAAGGCCCTGCTGGAGCGCGCCGTCGAGGATCCGGCCGACGGCGATGTCGACGACGAATGGCGCGAGGCGCCGGTCACCTTCGGGCGGCCGGATCACGAGGCGGGCGGGCCCACCGGCCTGATCGCGAAAATCCGCGCGGGGCGCCGCCCCGTTGCGCGGACGGAGGGAGGATGACGATGGAAGGGTTCCTCAACCAACTGGCCTTCGGCTGGTATCCCTACCTCGCGGTGACGGTGCTGATCGTCGGCAGCATCCTGCGCTTCGACAAGGCGCAGTATTCGTGGCGGTCGCAGTCCAGCCAATTCCTGCGCCGCAAGCAGATGCTGATCGGCTCCAACCTGTTCCACCTCGGCATCCTGACCCTGCTGGGCGGGCATTTCGTCGGCCTGCTGACGCCGATCGGGGTGTTCGATTTCTTCGGCATCGGCCACGGCTTCAAGCAGATGACGGCGCTGGTGGTCGGCGGCCTCGCCGGCATCGCGGCCTTCGTCGGCGCCAGCCTGCTGTTGCACCGGCGCCTGTTCGACCCGCGCATCCGGCGGAGTTCGTCGAAGATGGACATCCTGGTGCTGTTGCTGCTGTGGCTGCAGCTGGCCGTCGGCCTGGCCACGACCTGGTGGACCATGAAGCATCTCGACGGCTCCGAGATGGTCCTGTTCATGGGCTGGGCCAACGGCCTGCTGACCTTCAATCCCGCCGCAGCGGACCTGATCATCGACGCCTTCTGGGTCTACAAGCTGCACATCGTGCTGGGGCTGACGATCTTCCTGATCACCCCCTTCACGCGTCTGGTGCATGTCTGGAGCATCCCGCTCTTCTTCCTGCTGCGGCCGGGCTACCAGCTGGTCCGCTCGCGCGCCGCGGTGCGGAAGCCCTCGACCACCCCGACCCACGGCGAGGCCGGCCAGGCCCCGACCTACGGCGGGCCCTCGGTGCTGCGCGGCGAGGCGGAGAGCGCCCAGTGACCACGGCCCGCTTCGTCCTCACCCGCTCCTCCGGCCGGAAGGCCCCCGCCCCGGCCCCCTCGCCGCCGCCCGCAACCTCCGCGGCGCCCGCCGGCGGCTGCGGCCACCATCATGGCGCTCCGCAAGCGCGACCCGCCGTCCCGAGCTTCCCTGAGGTGCGGGTCAACGGCGTGGAGATCGAGGCCGCGGCCATCGCCCGCGAACTCCAGCATCATCCGGCCGAAGATCCCGTCGAGGCGTGGACCCAGGCGGCGCGGGCGCTGGCGGTGCGCGAGCTGCTGCTGCAGGAGGCCCGCCGACGCGGGGTCGAGGCGGACCCCGACGAGGACGGCGGGGTGCGCGAGAGCGAGGAGGAAGCCCTCGTCCGGGCCCTGCTCGAACGGGCGCTCGTCCCCGCCGGGCCGGACGAGGCGGAGTGCCGGCGCCTCTACGAGAGCCAGCGTGACCGTTTCCGCACCCCCGACCTGTTCGAGGCGGCGCATATCCTGATCGAGCCGGAGACCGACGACGAGGCCGGCTGGGCGGCGGCGGAGGCGCGGGCCCGCGCCCTGCGCGCCGACATCGGTGACAGCCGCCCCGCCTTCGTCGAGGCCGCCCGCGCCCACTCCACCTGCCCGTCGGCCCAGCAGGACGGCTCGCTGGGTCAGGTCCGGCGCGGCGAGCTGGCCCCTCCCGTGCAGGCGGCGCTGGAGGACACAGCGCCCGGAACCAACCGCGCGGAGCCGGTGCGCTCGCGCTTCGGCTGGCACCTGATCCGGCTGGAACGGCGCATCGAGGGGCGCGACCTGCCCTACGAGGTCGTGCGCGACCGGCTCCGCGACACGCTCGAGGCCCGGGCCTGGGCCGTGGCCGCCGGCCAGTACGTCGCCGAACTGGCCGCCGCGGCGCAGGTCGAGGGAGTCGAGCTGGCCGCTCCGCAGTCCAGCCCGTGCGCCTCATGCTGACGCTCGGCGATCTGATGGCCCGCGCCCGCTCCGCCGCGCCGGCCTTCGAAGACTGGCTGACCGGGGCCGCGCCCGAATTCGCCGCGCAGGTGCGGGACGCCGCCGCCGCTCAGGGCGAAAGCCCCGCCGCCTTCGCCCGCGCGACGCTGGTCGAGTTCGATCGTTACGCCGACCCGGAGGCGTGGACCCGCCTCACCGGCCGCCTGCACGACGCCGCCGATCCTGGCCTCGCCTGTCTCGAGGAAATGGTGCGCTGGCGTCTGGCGACCGCGCCGGCCCCGCCCATGGAGGACGCCCGATGACCGATCCCGCCCCGCCCCGCGACAGCGAGCCCACCGGCCTCAACCCGGACCTGGCGCGCAGTCACGACGAGACCTACGCCGAGGACCAGCACGGCAGCACGCCGCTCGACACGGTCTCGGTCAAGTCCCAAGGCCCCGCCGTCTGGCCGGTCATCTGGGCGGTGGCCGTGGTCGTGCTGGTGGCGATCAGCCTGTTCCTGATCTTCGCCTGACCGGGCAGCGGTCACCGGCGCTGGACTCGCCGCGAAAAATCATTTCAAACTTAAAATATGTCAGCGCGATCGGCCGTCAGACGCATCGCTATCGTCGGGGGCGGGCCCGGGGGCCTCTACCTCGCCATATCGCTCAAGCTGCGCGACCCTTCGCTGGAGGTGGTCCTGCACGAGCGCAACCGGCCGGACGACACCTTCGGCTGGGGCGTGGTCTTCTCCGACCAGACCCTCGCCAACCTCAAGGCCAACGACCCTGAGACGGCCGCCGCCATCGAGTCCGCCTTCGTCCACTGGGACGACATCGACGTCCACATCCACGGCCAGGTCATCCGCTCGGGTGGCCATGGCTTCGCGGGCATCGGCCGGCGGCGCCTGCTCGGCGTGCTGCAGGATCGCGCCCGCGCGCTCGGGGTCGACCTGCGCTTCGAGAGCGAGGTCGAGGATATCCGCACCCTCGACGCCGACCTGGTCGTCGCCGCCGACGGCTTGAACAGCCGCACCCGCAACGCTGCGCCCGGGACCTTCGGCGTCGACATCGACGTACGCGCCAACAAATACATCTGGCTGGGCACGGAGCAGGCCTTCGACGCCTTCACCTTCGCCTTCGTCGAGACGCCGCACGGCTGGATCTGGGCCCACGCCTACCGCTTCGAGCCGGGCGCCTCGACCTTCATCGTCGAATGCGCCGAGGCGACGTGGCGCGGCCTCGGCTTCGACCGCATGGACCAGGAACAGACCTGCCGGGCCGCGGAAGCCCTGTTCGCCGACTGGCTGGGCGGCCATCGCCTGATGAGCAACGCCCGCCACCTGCGCGGCTCGGCCTGGCTGAACTTCCCGCGCGTGGCCTGTTCGAACTGGCGCGACGGCAAGGTGATCCTGCTCGGCGACGCCGCCCACACCGCCCACTTCTCCATCGGCTCGGGCACCAAGCTGGCGTTCGAGGACGCCATCCGCCTGGCCGAGGCGGTGACGGGGGGCCAAGACCTCGACGCCGCCCTCGCCGCCTATGAAGCCGACCGTCGGGTCGAGGTGCTGAAGCTCCAGAGCGCCGCGCGCAACTCCACCGAATGGTTCGAGACCGTCGACCGCTACGTCGGCCTTGAGCCGCTGCAGTTCGCCTACAGCCTGCTGACCCGCAGCCAGCGCGTCAGCCACGAGAACCTGCGCCTGCGCGACGCCGCCTTCCTGACCGGGGTCGAGCGCTGGTTCGCCGACCG
>JAEYUE010000250.1 GCA_023433655.1 Pseudomonadota bacterium
GGTACTGCTTCTTGGAGGCCGCCTCCGCGCGTTGACGCAGGGCGGCGTCGACCGCACCCTTGCTGACCCGCGCGCGGCTCTGGAAACGGCCGCCGACGAGTTGCTGCCAGCCGATCTGGGTCCGGAGTTGCTCCCGCAGGGTCTGGGGGCGGATACCGCCCGTCTCGAGGAAGGAGAGGTAAGCCTCGGGCGTTACGCCGACCTCCTGGGCCATGGCGGCGATCTCTTCGTTCACCTCTTCGTCGGTGACCTTGAGGTCCTCGTAGTTGGCCAGCTCCTGGATCTGGAGTCGCTCGTCGATCAGGGCGTTCAGCGCTTCCTGCTGGATGGCGGGGATATTCTCGGGGGTGGGCTGGACCTGGGTCATGGCGATTAGCAGCAGCATACGCTGGCGCAGGTCGAAGCCGGTGATGACGCTGTCATTGACCGTGGCGAGAACCCCGTCGGCCAACTGGAACTGAGGGGCCTCGGGCGGCGCAGCCGGGGGCGCCTGCTCGGCCGCGGGATTCAGCGTGCCCGCCGCGGCCGGTTCCTGCGGCGCAGTCTGGGCCATGGCCGTTCCGGCCAGGAGGGCGGCGACCGCCACGCCCGTCAAGTAACGCTGAAAACGCATGTCAGTCCTGATTCCTCAAGCGGCGCGCCCGGATCACCCCGGTTCCAATGGTTTGCACCCGACCGAAATCGACCGCCAGCCAGCGCCATCGCCCCGTCAATATCCTGTACCGCCGAAAGTGGCGAGGGTTAGGCGCACGTAGGGGCCCTCGGAGGGGCCGGAAGGCCTCACGCTGGTGTTGTCCCGCCGCCAGCCGAGCTCGAATCGGAAGCAATCGTCGTCGAACAGCAGGCCGATCTCCGATTGGACAAGGTACCCGGGGTCAGGCTGACCCGGCCGTGGGGTCCGCTCGAGATCGGCGATGCCTGAAAAGGCCACGCCCCAGTTGCCGTACACGAACTGTTGTCCTGCCAGCTGGAGGAATTCGTAGTTGCGGTTGTTGGGCCCGGCCAATGGGTTGGATCGATCCAGAATGTAGCTGACGGTAGCCAGGTTGCGCCGTCCCCAGCGTCCGTCCACCGCGATCTCGGCCCGCCGCACATTGCCGCCGGAGTCGATCGTCGCGTGACCCCATCCGCGGACCCGGTCGGAGGGGGAGAAGTCCCCCTGCACCACCCAGTCGGACGAGTCGGCGGCGAGGCCGGTGGGGTCGTAGAGGTTGGCCGGAGCGTCTGGCACCGAGGCCAGGAATCCGCTCTCCTCGTCGGAGCGGAAACTGCGGCCGATGAACAGGCTGGCCTGTCGGCCGTCGTCCCAGCGAAGCGTGGTCCGCGCCCCTGCGGTAAAGCGCAGTCCGCCCTCGAAGAGATCGTACCCGGGGAATCGATCGACGCGGAACAGGGAGCTTTCGTCCAGCTCAATTGTCGCGCTGTCTTCATTGGGAATGCGGGGGTCGAGATCGGAATCCGTCGACATCGAGAGCTGGGCCATCGGCTCGACGATCATGTCCGCCGCTGCGAAGCGGCGGATCAGCGGATAGCTGACGTCGACGCCGGCGGTGGCGCGGCCGCGTCCGATCTCTTCTTCCTCCAGCCCCAACATGGGTGGCAGATCAGAGACCGAATACAGGTCGGTGCGAAGGTCGAGAAAGGGCTCCCATCGGACGCCGAGCGGAGAAGTCATCGATTTCCGCCAGTCGAGTTGTGCGGAGACGCGTCGGCTGTCGACGCCCGGCAGGCCGGCGGGCATGCCGGGCGGAACGATGCCGGGACGCAGGACGGGGCTGCCGACGTAATCGTCACGATCGAGTGACACGGCTGAGCCGCGCAGGCGCAAGCGACCGCCGAAGACGGGACCGTCCGGCTCCCAACGGGCCTCGATCAGCGGCGCCACCACGGGCAGGGCGCCGTCCCGTTCGAATTCGTTCAGGGCGGGCGTGACCGGATCGAAACGAGCGACCCGGAGGCTCTGGATCGTGAAGGCGGCCACCGACACGTAAGAACGGTCGGTCTGGTGCTCGGCGTAGATCTGGCTGATCAGCCGGCGCTGATCGCCGTAGTACAGGCCGTTGTCCTGATAGGGGTCGCGCACGTCGTAACGGTCGAACAGGGTCTTGTCCGAGGTCCGCTCTGCGGTGAAGCCCCAACGCCACGGTCCTTCGGGGTCGAACCGGCCGTGGCCCAGGAAGTAGCTGCGGCTGGTGCGGTCGCCGAACTTGACGTTGCTTTCCGCGTCGCCGTCGCCGTCGAGGTCGAAGTCGCCGAAACTGCGCTCATAGGTATAGCCGCCGCGCAGCACGACGGTCCCGTCGCCGAAACGGCGTCGCCACTGCAGGTTCAGCAGCGGCGCCACGCGGCTGTTGATCTGCGGGCTGATCAGCCAGTCCTCGGACGGCGACACCACCTGGAGGTAGGGGACCTCCAGGCTGAAGCCCCGACCTTCGTCGTAGCTCGGAATGGGCACGAGGAAGCCCGAGGCCCGCTCCACCGTCGGGTCGGGATGGGCGAACCAGGGCAGGTAGAAGACCGGCACGCCGCCGACCCGGAACACTGCGTTCCGATACAGCACCGCCCGCAGGTCCTCGTCCTGGACCACCTTCTCGGCCTGGATGGCGATGCTGGGTTCTTTCGGATTCCCCTCGGCGTCGCAGATGGGGCAGGGGGTGAACAGGGCGTAGTTCAGCTCATTGACGTTTTCGCTGCGGCGCACCGCGGTGGCGGCCATCAGACTGGCGCCGTTGCGGAAACGGGTGGCGAAATCCACCGCCACGCCGGCCTTGAGATCGGAATCCAGCTCCAGATGGCTGGCGAAAACGATATTGCCGTCAGGATCGACGAACTCGACCCGGTCGTCGGCCGTGGCCACGCCGCGATTGAGATCGTAGGTCAGCCGGCCGGCGCGCAGGGTGGTGTTGCGGAAGCGCGCCAGAACGCGCTCGCCATCGCCGGACGCGGAAATCACATCGCCTTCGCGCGAGGCCGTGTCGGCGTCGAGGTAGACCCCATCCGGGGGCAGTCCATCCTGCCCGGTCTCAACCTCGGGCGCCGGGTCGGCGGGCCCCTGTTGGGCGTGCGCCGCCCCGCTCCAGCAGACCAGGGCGACCGCCGCTGCCCCGGCCAGAAGCCGGAGGCGCAGGGCTCCCGTATCGGCGCGGCGGTCACGCGGCATTCAGTTCACTCGGGTGGTCGGCGGGTGGAGGCGGCGGGGGGTCCGCTTAGCCGTCTTCGGTATAGAACAGCAAGGTGAAGGCGGCGAGCGCCGTGAGCAAGGGCGGCAGCCAGGCCGCCAGCCACGGCGGGATCACTTCGGCGGAGCCAAAGGCCGAGGCGGCCTGGTTGACGAAGAAGAAGCCGAAACCCAGCACCACGGCGGCGAGACTCATCCGGGCGAGGTCGCCCAGCCGCATCAGGCGAAGCGAGAAGGCGGCCGCGAGGATGGACATGGCCGCAAACATCAAGGGGGTGGCCAGCAACTGCTGCAGCCTCAGCCGGTAGGCGGTGCTCGAGAAACCGGCAGCGTCCACCCGCGCGATCTGGGCCGGCAGCGACCAGAAGGGCGTGGACTGGGGACGTGCGAAGCGCTCGAAGGCTTCTTCGTCCGCCAGGCTGGAGAGCAGGTCGAGGGTCTCGTAGCGCACGGCGCGTTGCCCGATCTGGGCGCCGACGGCGTCGACCAGCCGCCACCGGCCGGCGCTCAGCGAGGCCGAGGCCGCGTCGATGCGTTCGCGGAAGGACCGATGGCCGTCGCCATCGTTGGCGTAGATGAAGAAGGTGACGCCCAGCAGGCGGGCGTTGGCGCGATCCTGCCGCTCGGCGCGGATGACCATCTGGCGGGTGTCGTCGCCCTCCGTGATCCACAC
>JAEYUE010000273.1 GCA_023433655.1 Pseudomonadota bacterium
CGGTGGAGGCGCTGAACGCGGGCGGATCGACCGCCGGGGCCCAGGGCATGGTCAACGCCTACAGCCAGGCCGAGGCCGGCTTCGGGCGCGACAAGGTCAACCGCATCCTGATGTTCACCGACGGCGACTTCAACGTCGGGGTCACCGAGGACCAGCGGCTGGAGGACTATGTCGCCGCCAAGCGCGAGACGGGCATCTACCTGTCGATCTACGGCTACGGTCGCGGCAACTACCAGGACGCCCGCATGCAGGCCATCGCCCAGGCCGGCAACGGCACGGCGGCCTATGTCAACAACCTCGAGGAGGCGCGCCGCCTGTTCGGCCCCGCCTTCGACCGGGGCGCCTTCCCCATCGCCGACGACGTCAAGATCCAGGTCGAGTTCAACCCGGCGCGCGTCGCCGAATACCGGCTGATCGGCTACGAGACCCGGCTGCTGAACGAGGCCGACTTCGAGAACGACCGCGTCGACGCGGGCGAGGTCGGCTCGGGCGCCTCGGTGACCGCCCTGTACGAGATCACCCCGGTCGGCGGTCCGAGCCAGATTCCGGAGCGCCGCTACGACGCCAACCGCAACGCGGTCGGCGTCGGCGGGGGCGATCCGACGGGCGAGATCGGCTTCGTCCAGGTGCGCTACAAACTGCCCGGCGAGCGCGACTCGCGCCTGATGCAGCACGTGGTGGCCAATACCGCCGCCGGCCGCGTCTCGGCCCAGCCGCCGGAGAGCACCCGCTGGGCCCTGGCCGTCGCCGCCTTCGGCCAGAAGCTGCGCAACGACCCGTGGATGGGCCCCGACTACGGCTGGAACGACATCCTCGAACAGGCCCAGGGCGCGCGCGGCGAGGATCCGTACGGCGAGCGCGCCGACTTCGTCCAGCTGGTCCGGGCGGCGGCGGGGATGCAGGCCCAGGCCAGACCGTAGTAGTCTGGGGGGTGACCGAGCAAATCACCCCCCTCGCCGCCCGCCGCATCGCCCTTTCAGCCCAGGGCTTCGGCCGGACGCCTCCCGCGGCGCCCGGCCGGAGGCATGTCCGGGACCTCGTGCGCAAACTGGGCGTGGTGCAGATCGACAGCGTCAATGTGGTGGCGCGGACCCACTATCTGCCGGCCTTCTCCCGTCTGGGCGATTATCCGCGCGAGGCGTTGGAGGCCGAGGCCTGGGGCGCGAGGCGCGGCCTGTTCGAATACTGGGGCCACGAGGCCTCGCTGCTGCCGCTGGAGACCCAGCCGCTGCTCCGCTGGCGCATGGCGCGGGCCCGCGCCGGCGAAGGCGTCTGGGGCGGGGTGGCGCGGTTCGGGCGCGAGCGCCGGGCCTATGTCGAGGAGGTGCTGAAGGAGATCGAACGGCGCGGACCGGTCACCGGCGCAGACTTCGCCGAAGGACCGCGCGGCGCGCCCGGCTGGTGGTCGTGGTCGGACGGCAAGCGGGCGCTGGAATGGCTGTTCTGGACGGGGCTGATCACGACGAAGACGCGGCGCGGTTTCGAGCGGGTCTACGACCTGACCGAACGCGCCCTGCCCACGCGCATCGTCGACCTGCCGACGCCGGACGAGGCCGACGCCCAGCGCGAGCTGGTGCGCATCGCGGCGCGGGCTCTGGGCGTGGCCACGGCGGCGGACCTGCGCGACTATTTCCGCCTGCCGCTGGCCGATGCGAAGGCCCGCATCGCCGAACTGGTCGAGGCCGGCGAACTGACGCCGGTGTTCGTGAGGGGCTGGCGACAGGAGGCATACCTGGCGCCGAACCCGCGCAGGCCGCGCAAGGTGGCGGGCGCCGCCCTGCTGTCGCCGTGCGACAACCTGATCTGGCCCCGCGACCGCACCGAGCGGCTGTTCGGCGCGCGGGTGCGGCTGGAGATCTACACCCCGGCCCACAAGCGGACGCACGGCTATTACGTCCTGCCCTTCCTCGAGGACGAGGCCATCACGGCGCGCGTCGACCTCAAGGCCCATCGGCAGACCGGGGTGTTGCGCGTGCAGGCGGCGTGGCGCGAGCCGGACACGACGGCGGAGACTCCGGAGCGGCTGGCGGCAGAGCTGGGACGGATGGCCGGCTGGCTGGGCGTTGAGCGGGTGGAAGTCGTCGGCCGCGGCGATCTGGCGGAGGCGCTGGCGGCCGCCCTCTAGACTTCGAACCTCACTCCCTGGGCCAGCGGCAGGGCCGAGGAGAAGTTCACCGTCTGGGTCTGGCGACGCATGTAGGCCTTCCACGCGTCCGAGCCGGACTCGCGACCGCCGCCGGTGTCCTTCTCGCCGCCGAAGGCCCCGCCGATCTCGGCGCCGGAAGGGCCGATGTTGACGTTGGCGATGCCGCAGTCCGAGCCCCAGGCGGACAGGAACTGCTCCGCCTCGCGCACCGAGTCGGTGAAGACGCAGGACGACAGGCCCTGCGGCACGGCGTTCTGCATCGCCACGGCCTCGTCGAACTCCGACCAGGTCATGACGTAGAGGATGGGGGCGAAGGTCTCGTGCTCCACCACCGCCGTCTGGGCCGGCATGCGGACGATGGCGGGGCGGACGTAGACGCCGTCGCGGTCGACCCGGCCGCCGCCGACGACCACCTCGCCGCCCTGCTCCACCGCCTGCGCAAGGGCGGCGTCAAAGCCGTCCGCGGCGGAGGCGTCGATCAACGGCCCGACCAGCGTTCCGTCCTCGCGCGGATCGCCGACGGGCAGAGTCTCGTAGGCGACCTTCAGCCGGGCGATCAAGGCGTCAGCGACGCTCTCGTGCACCAACAGGCGGCGCAGGCTGGTGCACCGTTGGCCGCAGGTGCCGACAGCGGAGAAGGCGATGGCGCGGACGGCCATCTCCAGGTCGGCCGAGGGGGCGACGATCATGGCGTTGTTGCCGCCGAGCTCGAGCAGGGAGCGACCGAGACGGGAGGCGACGGTCTGCGCCACCGCCCGGCCCATGCGGGTCGAGCCGGTCGCGGAGACCAGCGGAATGCGGGGGTCCGCCGCCAGCGCCTCG
Source organism: Pseudomonadota bacterium (assembly GCA_023433655.1). Taxonomy (GTDB): domain Bacteria; phylum Pseudomonadota; class Alphaproteobacteria; order Caulobacterales; family Caulobacteraceae; genus Brevundimonas. Next base: position 2,969 of record JAEYUE010000273.1, read on the forward strand.
CCGGCGTCGCGGCCGCCGATCACCACCTGCGACAGGCCCTCCGGGGCGTCCCCGAAGCGGATCAAGGCGCGCTGGAACACCGCCTGCGTCGCCAGCGCCGTCAGCGGGGTCTTCTCCGACGGCTTCCAGATCACCGGATCGCCGCAGACGAGGGCGAGGCAGGCGTTCCACGCCCACACCGCGACCGGGAAGTTGAAGGCCGAGATGACCAGCACCGGTCCGAGCGGCTGCTACGTCTCGCGCATGTGGTGGCCGGGCCGCTCGCTGGGCAGGGTCAGCCCGTACAGCTGGCGCGACAGGCCGACCGCGAAGTCGCAGACGTCGATCATCTCCTGCACCTCGCCGAGGCCCTCGGAGACGATCTTGCCGGCCTCCAGGGTGACGAGGCGCGCAAGGTCCGCCTTGGCCGCCCGCAGCTCCTCGCCGAACAGGCGGACCAGCTCGCCGCGGCGCGGGGCGGGCACGCGCCGCCAGGCGCGGAACGCCTCGACCGAATGGGCGACCGCCGCCTCGGTCGCCGCCGTATCGGTGAGGGCGACAACGGGGCCAGCCGAGCCGTCAACGGGGGAGCGTGTCGCCAGGCCCTCCGGGGCGAACGCACTGTCCGGAACGCCGAGGCGGCGCAGGATGTCACGGCTCTCGGCGGCGGCGAAGGTCATGGCGGGGCTCCCAAAACGCCCTCGCGGCTTAGCCGCCCCACAGCCAAAGAGAAAGGCCGCCCCGTCGCCGGAGCGGCCCTTCCGAAGCCCGGTCTCGCCCTACCAGCGGCCGCGGTAGGCGGTGCGCTGGAGCTTGTACTGGATCCGGTCCAGCCGGCGATCGAGGTCGCGGTATTCGGCCCGGCTGAGCCCGTTGCGGGCGTAGCGGTATTCGAGACGCTGGTACTGGTTCATCTCGCGCGCCAGGTCGCGGGCGTGGAACCGGTTGACGCCGCCGCTCCAGGCCAGGCGGTCGATGTGCTGCGACAGCACGCGGGCGCGGTAGCCCAGGTCGCGCGCGCCATAGCCGTAGCCGCCATGGCCGTAGCTGCTGTAACCCGGCGAGCCGACGCCGAAGCTGATGGTGAAATTCTGGGCCAGCGTCGGGGTCGCAACCATGACCGCGGACGCCGCCAGCACGGGAAGCAGGGCTTTCCTGATCATGGCGTTCTTCATCGGTGTTTCCTTTCGTGTCGGGGGAGCCCCCCGGTGATGGATCCACCCTGCCAGCCTGCGCGTGACACGACCCTGAGCGGCTCGTTGTCCGACAGTCAGGAACCGCCTCCCGTCCCGGCGGGTTCTTTCGCCGAACACCCCGACAACCAAGGAGAGCGCCCGATGAAGGTTCGCGACATCATGAGCAAGGACGTGCAGGTGGCCCGGCCCGGCGACAGCCTGCAGGAGGTCGCCTCGCGCATGGCGGCCGGCGACTTCGGCTTCATGCCGGTGGCCGACGGCGACCGGCTGATCGGCACGATCACCGACCGCGACATCGCCGTCAGGGCGGTGGCCGGCGGCGCCGCCTGCACCTCGCCGGTGGTCGAGTACATCACCCGCGATCCCCACACCGCCCGGTCCGACGACGACCTCAAGGCCGTGCTCGACGCTATGGGCGACCGCCAGATCCGGCGCCTTCCGGTGCTGGACAAGGACGACCGGCTGGTCGGCGTGGTCTCGCTGGGCGACCTGTCGACGCGGGTGAAGGAGAAGTACGCCGGCGAGGCGCTGGAGGACATTTCCCGCCCCTGACCGGCGCGTTAACCCTGTCGCCAAACCACGCGTTCACCCGGCAGGCGCATTCTCCCCGCTCCACGACGGGAGACGCCGATGGCGCGCGCGCAGTTCCAGAAGGGTCAGAAGGTCTGGGTCGAATGCGTCGGCGCCTGGGCCCAGATCGAGAAGGTCCAGCCGGTCTGGGCCAAGGGCTTCGAGGAGCCGGTCCGCGTCACCTATGACGTCGGTCTCGGCCGGGAGTTCCTCGCCCACGAGCTGCTGCTGCCGGCCGAGGATCCCGCGGCCGCCAACGGCGGCGACAACTGGCGCCTGATGCGGGCCCGCAACAAGTGGCAGAGCGCCGAGGACACGCCCCACCATCCCTTCCCCGGGACCTATCCGGTCGTGGTCACCGACAAGGCCGACTGGGGCGGCTGGCGCGTGCCCGGCGCGGAGTATGACCGCGATCCCGAACAGATCGAGTTCCAGGCCCGGCTGATCGCCGCGGCGCCCAGGCTGATGGCCCTCGCCCAGCGCATGGTCGCCGCTGTGGACGAAGCGCCGGACGACGCCCCGCCGGAGATGCTGGCCATGGCCCGCGACGCCCGCGTGGTGCTGAAGAACGTCACCGACGTGCTCGGTCCGCCGGCCGAGGCGGCGGCGGCTCAGCCCAATCCCTCGCGCGCAGCGTGAGCCGCCCGGGGCGTTGATCCACGGCTGCGGGCCGTCCGGGCCTCGACAGGAATCCGCGACGCAGCCTAGATTCGGGCATTCGTCGCCGAATCGACCGGGAGAGCGCCTTGCGGGGCAGTGAGCGCCGCATAACCCCGCAAGGACGGCGCGCCGCGGACCGGCGCAAGGG
>JAEYUE010000316.1 GCA_023433655.1 Pseudomonadota bacterium
ACCGACGGCATGACCGCCGACTTCTTCCCCTTCCCTTGGGAGATGCTGGGCCGCACCGCCACGCGCATCATCAACGAGGTCCGCGGCGTCAACCGCGTCGTCTACGACGTCACCTCCAAGCCGCCCGGCACCATCGAGTGGGAATAGGCCCCGGGGGGCGCTTGCGTCAGTGTTCCCGGGCGGTCCGATCGGCCCGCCTGACCGCGGCCGCGCGACGCCAGTGGATCCAGTCGTTCCTCAGCCGGATCCACAGCAGGATAAAGCCGGTGATGACCATGGTCAGGGTCAGGAAGGTGACGGCGACCAGCAGCGGGTGATTGAAGTCCTCGCCGTTCTCGAGGTCCATGATGTGGAGCCTCCAGAAGAAGTCGTAGATCCGCCAGACCGCCGACCGGCGAGTGACGACCTCGCCGGTCTCGGGCGAGACGTAGAAGGTCGTTCTCTCGCGGTCGTCGAAGTCGACGCGCCACAGCGGCGTGTCGCGGCCCGTCTCCTGCGGCGGAGCGGCCAGATAGCGGGCCCGCCCCGGTCGGCCTTCGCCGACGTAGGCCGCGGCCGCCAGACGGGCGGCCTCGGCGCCGTTCATCGGGGCGAGCGGGCGGCCGGTCGCCGCAGACAGGACAACCGGCTCGCCCCTGACGGGGGTCAGCACCCAGGCGGCCCCGCGCGGCGTGGTCTTCAGCTCGGCGCGGCTGATCCCGCCCAGCTCCGCCGCCGCAGCGGGGAGGAAGGCAAGGCTGGCCTCGGGGAGGGGACCGGGAGTGGCCGGGCGGACATGGTGCTCGCTCCGGACCGTCTCGATCGGGATGGCGGTCATCACCAGCCCGCCCGCGACCCAGAACAGAACCTGGACGCCGACCGCGAGCGCCACCCACTTGTGCAATTGGGTCGACAGGCGGAGCAGTCTCATCGCACTCGGTCCTCGTGGGAATCGGCCCATGGCCTCGTCATCGCCAGCACTGTGCCGGTTCGGGAACCGGAGGGCGAGGGGCGCGCAGCGGCGGCGGTCCACAGCTTGCGGCGAGATGACGCTGGGGCGATGGCGGGTGAGACCCTAGATAGGCGGGTGGCGCGCGACGCCGGTGGTGGAGCGAAGCATGAAGATGGATCGTCGGACGCTTCTGGGCGGAACCGTCGGCGCCGCGGGCGCCTGGGCGGCCCAGGGCCTGCTGCCGGTCTGGGCGCAGGCGGTGTCCCCGGGGCTGCGCCCGGATCTGCCGACGCTGACGGGCCCGAACATCGACCTGACCGTCGGCCACAGCCCGTTCACAGTGAACGGCCGCACCGGCCACGCCGTGACCATCAACGGCGTCCTGCCTGCGCCGCTGCTGCGTCTGCGCGAGGGCCAGAACGTGCGCCTGTCGGTGACCAACACCCTTGAAGAGGACACCTCGATCCACTGGCACGGCCTGCTGGTGCCCTTCCAGATGGACGGGGTGCCCGGGATCAGCTTCCCGGGCATCAGGGCGGGAGAGACCTTCGTCTACGAATTCCCGATCCGGCAGTCCGGCACCTTCTGGTACCACAGCCACTCGAACCTGCAGGAGGCGATGGGCCACTATGGCCCGATCGTCATCGATCCGGCGGGCGCCGATCCGGTCGGCTTCGACCGCGAGCATGTGCTGGTCCTGTCGGACTGGAGCTTCATGCATCCGCACGAAATTCTCGACAAGCTCAAGAAAAGCCCCGGCTATTTCAACCGCCAGCGGACCACCCTGTCGGGCCTGGTCTCGGGCGAGGACGGCATGAGCCTCGAGGAGCGCCGCATGTGGGGCGCCATGCGCATGGACCCGCGCGACATCCTCGACGTCAACGGCTCGACCTACACCTATCTGATCAACGGCCACGGCCCGCAGGAGAACTGGACCGGCCTGTTCCGGCCGGGCGAGCGGGTGCGGCTGCGGGTCATCAACGCCTCCGCCATGTCGATCTTCAACGTTCGCATCCCCGGCCTGCCGATGACGGTGGTCCAGGCCGACGGCGAGAACGTCCGCCCGGTCGAGGTCGACGAGTTCCAGATCTCCGTCGCCGAGACCTACGACGTCATCGTCCGGCCCACCGAGGACCGGGCCTATACGGTGGTGGCCGAGGCCATGGACCGCTCCGGCCTCGGCCGGGCGACCCTGGCGCCGCGACCCGGCATGAGCGCCGATGTGCCTCCGCTGCGCGAGGTTCCCACCCTGACCATGCGCGACATGGGCATGGGCGGCATGGACCACGGCGGCGGCGGGATGGACCACGCCGCCATGGGACACGGCGCGCACGGCGCGGCGTCGGACGCCGCTCCGGCCATGGATCATGGCGACATGGCCATGCGCGATCCCGACAATGCGCCGCCGGACATGGCGGTGGGCGTCGGCGTCGACATGGTCGCGCCCGACCCGGCCAACCGGCTCGGCGATCGCCCGCTCGGCCTCGCGGACGTCCCGCACCGCGTGCTGGTCTACACCGACCTGGTCTCGCTGGCGCCCAACAAGGACCGGCGGCCGCCGTCGCGGACCATGGAGATCCACCTGACCGGCAACATGGAGCGCTTCATGTGGGGCTTCGACGGCCGCAAGTTCAGCGAACTGGTCGAGCCGATCCGCTTCGAGCGCGACGAGCGGGTGCGGGTGACCCTGGTCAACGACACCATGATGGCCCACCCGATCCACCTGCACGGCCACTTCTTCGAGCTGGTCACCGGCGGCCCCGCCGGCCATCAGCCGCTCAAGCACACCGTCAACGTCATGCCGGGCGGCAAGGTCACCTTCGACCTCACCGCCGACGCGCCCGGCGACTGGGCCTTCCACTGCCACATGCTGATGCACATGCACGCGGGCATGTTCAACGTCGTCACCGTCCGCCCCATGGATGGAGCCGCGCGATGATCCGTGTCGCCGCCGCCCTTGCGCCGCTGCTGCTCGCCGCCGGCGCCGCCCACGCCCAGGA
>JAEYUE010000010.1 GCA_023433655.1 Pseudomonadota bacterium
GAGCAACACGGCGCAGGACGCGGCTCCCATGTATCCCTTCATCATCACTCCCCCTTGTGCTTGGCCGCTTCAGCTGCGGCGGGGGAGAGACGACGGGGAGGGCGGGTGCCCCTAAGTCCGCCCACGAATTATTTCTTCGGGGCGTCCCGGAGGACGATGACGCCGTCCTCGGCGGGGCTGGCGGCGATCGGGTAGAGTTCGGTCACCGCAGAGACGAAGCCGTCCAGGTCGCCGGCGTCGAAGGCTCCGCTTACGGGAATTCCGGACACGGCGCCCGCCCGCAGCTCGATCTTCGTCGGGCTATAGCGGTTGACCTCGGCGATGGCGTTCCGCAGCGGCGTTCGGTCGAACACCAGCCTTCCCGTCGTCCAGCTCGTCGCTTGCGTGGCGTCGACCGCCGTGACCACGGGGGAGGGCGCGCTCGGAACGACCTGCTGGCCCGGGTGCAGCGTCCAGCTCCGCCGCGTCCGGCCTGTGGGCGCGTCCACCCGCACCCGACCTTCGACCAGCACCACGCGAACCTCCGCACCAAGGCGTCGGACGTCGAATCGCGTGCCTAGGGCCGTAACCGCCGTCTCGCCCGCCTCGACCACGAACGGGCGGGCGGCGTCGTGGCGCACGTCGAACAGCGCCTGACCCGACACGAGTTCGACACGACGCTGACGGCCTCGCAACCGGACCGCGATGCGCGAGGCCGTGTCCAGCCGCACCGTCGACCCGTCGGCGAGGCGAACGAGCCGCTGCTCTCCGACGCCCGTGGCGTAGACCTTGGGTTGGGCCATAAGCCAGAGGAGGCCCGAGCCGAGCACCGCGACGGCGGCGAGAGCCGCGGCCGCGGGCCGCCATCCCGTCTGAATCCTCGACCGCGGTCTGGGCGCGCCTCGCTTCGCCGCCGCCAGCGTCAGTTCCGCCATGTCGCTGTCATGGGCGAGAACCTCGGCGGCGTCCCACATCGCTTCGATCCTGGCGAAGGCTTCGGCGTTCTCCGGCGTCCGCCGCCATTCGCTGAACGCCTGAATGTCCGCGCTTTCGACACGGCGCTGTTTCAGCCGGGCGAACCAGGCGGCCGCCTCCCGCCTGCGGATGTCGGCAACAGTCTCGACCGTCATCTCTCCGCCTATTCGTCCAGCCGCCGCGCGCAGTGTTCCAGAGCCTTCGAGATCCGCCATTCGACGGTCTTGACGCTGACGCCCTGCAGGATCGCGATCTGGTTGTAGGTCATACCTCCGAACCGGCTCAACACGAAGACGTCGCGGTAAAGCGGCGGCATCGACTGAATGATCTGCTTGAGCAGGAGCGCGTCGGGCTGGAGCGTACAACCATGGTTGCGGCCGATCTCGTCGTGAGCGGCGAGCCGTCTCTTTTCGCGACGGGCCTTGTCGCGCAGCAGGTTCATCGCGACCCGCATGAGAAAGGCCTTGGGATGACGGATCCCGCTGGTGTCGCCCGGCGCGATGCGCAGATAGGTCTCCTGGACCAGATCGGCGGCGTCCGCGGTTCCGACGCGACGGCTCAATCGCTCGCCGAGCCAATCGGCGTAGCGGCGGTAGAGGCGGTTCAGCCCCTCCGCGTCCTCCCTGTCCAGCTCGCGCGCCTCGCTCATCCGCCTCTCCGGCACCTTCGGAGGCGGGAATCCAGCACGCGCGGCAGGTCACGCAGCTCGCGTGACGACCGTCGTCAAATAGCCCCCGCGCAAACCGCGCGGCGGTGATGTCTGACATCGCACAGGGGATTCCACGCCCCTGTCGGCGGCATGCGCCGACAACGCCAGCATGAATCAAACGGAATCGCGGTGCAAGACGGAGGGGGTCGGGCGTTGGAATCCTCGGCGATCGAGGCCCGCTGCTTCAGCGCTGAGCGCCGCCTCCGTCTGGGACGAACCCCGGCTCCAGCTCCGCGCCTATATCACGGCGCCCGACGTCTCTGTCGTAGTCAGACGGGCGCTTCGGCTCAAGCGCCGCGAGCGATCGGGCCCGAAGGCGCGCCGCGAGATTCCGGCGGAAGGCCCGCAAGTTTTTCGCGTTGTCCGCGGTTCGATCCCTGCCTAGCCCAGGGCGTGCCAAGACTTGGAGGTTAGTTCAGTGAGCCTGCAAAGCGTCGCCTCGCCTGGAGAGGATCCTCAACTCAGCGCCCGTGAGCACGAATGTCTGGTCTGGGCCAGCCGGGGCAAGAGCTCGTCCGATATCGGCGCGATCTTGGGTCTCTCGCCCCGCACGGTGGACAGCTATTTGGAGAAGGTCTGCGCGAAATTGCACGTGCGAACGCGAGTGGAAGCGGTCGCTGTTGCGGTTCGTCACGGGCTGATCGAAATCGAGCATTGACAGGATGCGATCCCATCATGGGGACCGTCCTCCTGTTCTACGGGACGCATCGGCACCACCGTCATGTGCGGGCGCTGGTTCGATAGGGCGTCGTCGAGCCTGCGGCGTGCGGCCCGGGGAGGCGCACGGGGCGAGAAGCGGAGTCGATCGGAGGAACGGGTGAAAGCAGTTCGGACGTCATACGGATCTGTCGCGGTCCAGATCATGGGCGACGGCGACCCGGTCCTCCTGCTTCACGGCTTTCCGCAGACGGGATTGATGTGGCGGGAGATAGCCCCGGCCCTTGCTGAGACCCAGACCGTCATCGTCGCGGATTTGCCGGGCTACGGGCGCAGCGATCCGCCCGGCGGCCTTGAGGTCAGGAACCGGATGTTGAAGCGCGCCATGGGTCAGATGTTGCGCGAGGCCATGGGCGTCCTCGGGCATGACCGGTTTGGGGTTGTCGGTCATGATCGGGGCGGGCGGGTCGCCTACCGGATGGCGCTGGACCATCAATCGAATATCTCGCGTCTCGTCGTGATGGACATCGTACCGACCGCCGAGGTGTGGGAGCGCGCCGATGCGGACCTGGCGCTGGCGTTCTGGCCGTACTCGCTGCTGGCGCAGCCAGCCCCGCTGCCCGAAAGCCTGCTGCTCGCCTCGCCGGAAGCGGTGGTAGAGGATGCCTTGACCAACTGGGGCACGCCGAGGCGCACCTTCTCCCGCGAAGTGCGGGACGCCTATGTCGCGGCGCTGCGCAATCCCTCGACGGTGTCCGCGATCTGCGACGAATACCGTGCGGCCGCCACGGTCGATCGGCGGCACGACGAGGAGGATCGCGGCGGGCGGCGGCGAATTGCCTGCCCCACCCTGGTGCTGTGGGACGAAGAAGGCGGCGTGGGTCGATGGTACGAAAGGGCTGGCGGACCTCTGGCGATCTGGCGGCGATGGGCGGTCGAGGTGAGCGGAGCGCCGATGAAGGGCGGCCATTTCTTTCCCGAGAGCGACCCCGAAGCCACCCAGCGCCTGCTGGGCGGATTTCTGGCGAGGTGAACCTCCTTGCGGCGCGCACCCTGACATGGGGAGCAGACCCGCTTCCGCGGTGAATGCTCGATCGCGGCGCGCAGGTTGACGTGCGGACGGATGGCGCAGCCGCGTTCGATCTCTTGCCCCGGAGCCGTCGTGAACTCTGCAGGGGTTCCGGGAGGGCGGGAGCGCAGTGGATCTGAAACCGATCCCCGAGAGCCAGGTGGAGCGCCTGCTGACGCCTGCTCCCCCATGCGGCACGCCTAAGCTGACCCGGCCGCGGGCCGGGGCGCAGGACAAGGCGGCGCCGCTTGCAGGCGAACCCCGCACAGGGCGCGGCCGCTCCATCTCAGCACCCGTTCCGACGGCTTTGGTGTGAGGGCTGTCGTCCCGCGGGCCGGTCGAGCGCGGATGTGGCGCGAGCGAGAATGCGCACTGCCGATGCTGTGATCTGATCAGGCGATGCCGCGCGAAACCGTTTGAGCGCCGACGAGCATGGCTTACGAACAAGGGCCCTGCCGCGGCCGGACCAGCAGCGCCGGACGCGCGGCGATTTCCATGGGCAGGCGCAACGTCCCGCCGAGGCGCCGCCACACGGCACGATCGGAAGGATGATGGAAGAATGGGCAAGGTGCAGGCGCAGGCCATCATGTCTCTGGACGGCTACGTGGCCAAGCCGGACAATTCGATCGGCCGGCTGTTCGACTGGCTTCAGAATGGCGAGGTTGCGCTGCCTACCCCGGCCGGTGACTTCGAGGTCCGACTGACGCCCGCCAGCGCTGAATACTGGCAGGCGTGGATCGCCTCGATCGGCGTCCTTGTGTGCGGCCGAACGCTTTTCGACGTGACCCGGGGATGGGGCGGACGGCACACGCTCGATGTGCCCGTCGTGGTCGTCACGCATCGCGTGCCTGAGGACTGGATCGCCGCCCATCCGGACGCGCCATTCACTTTCGTTACTGACGGGGTGGAATCCGCCATTGCGCGGGCCCGGGAGATCGCCGGAGACCGAATGGTTTCTGTGACCGGCGGGACCATCGCCCGGCAATGCCTGGAGCTCGGACTGCTGGACGAAGTCGCGATCAATCTGGTTCCAGTGGTGATGGGCGCAGGCAATCGCCCCTTCTTCGGCGAACTCTCTTCAACCGACGTCATGCTGGAGAATCCCACTGTATGCGTACAGGGCGACCGGGTGATCCATCTCGAATTCCCGGTCCGGAAAAGCGGCGAGCCGGCCGATCCGGAACGGCGGAGACCCGCCGACCGGAGGTCTGATGCCCGCCCCCGATGAGTCCGGCGCACCGTCCGCCGCTCGGGGACGCTCGCGGCGTCCGGCCTTCGGGGCGCCCTGGCGAATAGCGCATTTCACCCTGGTCTTCGTCCGATTGT
>JAEYUE010000070.1 GCA_023433655.1 Pseudomonadota bacterium
GATCAGGAAGGTCCCGGCCTTTCTCCACGCCGACCGCTATCCGATGCGGGTCTATTTCCTGATCGGCCTGTTCCAGTGCCTGGCCATGATCCCCGGCGTGTCGCGCTCGGGCGCCACCATCGCCGGCGGCCTGCTGCTGGGCACGGACAAGCGTTCCGCGGCCGAGTTCAGCTTCTTCCTCGCCCTGCCGACCATGGGCAGCGCGGTGGCCTACGACCTGTTCAAGAGCTGGGACCGGCTGGACTTCAGCGACGCCGGCCTGATCGTCATCGGCTTCGTGACGGCCTTCCTCACCGCCCTGGCGGTGGTGCGGCTGCTGCTCGACTTCGTCAGCCGCCACGGCTTCGCGCCCTTCGCCTGGTGGCGGATCGCCGTTGGACTGGCCGGCATCGCGGGTCTGGCGGCGACCGGCGCCTTCTGACGCCTCAGGCGGCTGCCGGGGCGGCGGGGCGTTCGGCGAACTGGCCGCCACGGCGGTAGCGCCACAGATAGGACGGCGCGATCGCCTCGACGCCGGTCGGTTCCACGCCCAGCTCGGCCAGGCCCTCGGCGCCCTCGGCCACGACATTGTCGGTCTCCAGCATCACCGCCTGGTCGCGGGTCAGCACGGGGGCGATGCCGACGAGGGCGGTCACCTGGGCCACGGAGCCGATGGCCCGCGCTGCGAACGACGGAACCGGAACCAGCGCCCTGCGCCGGCCGGTCTCGTGCAGGATGTATTTCAGCACTTCCTCGAAGGTGACGACCTCCGGCCCGCCCAGTTCGAAGGTGCGGCCCGCGGCGTCCGGCCGCTCCACCGCCCGCACGATCGCCTCGGCCACGTCCCCGACGTAGACCGGCTGGAAGCGGGTGCGCCCGCCGCCGATAAGCGGCAGGGCGGGGGCCATGGTGGCCATGGCCGCGAACTTGTTGAGGAAGCCGTCGCCGGCGCCGAACACGATCGAGGGGCGGATGATCACCGCATCCGGCTTGGCCTCGCGCACGGCCATCTCGCCGGCCGCCTTGGAGGACGCGTACTTCGAGCCGCTCTCGGGGTTGGCGCCGATCGCCGAGACATGCACCAGCCGGTCGATGCGCGCGGCGGCGCAGCCGACGGCGATGTTGCGGGCGGCCTCGACGTGCATCTCGTGGAACGACCGGCCGCCGCCCTCGTAGAGCACCCCGATCAGGTTGATCGCCGCGTCGGCGCCCTGCAGGGCCGCCTCGACGTCGGCCGGCTTCGCGGCGTCGCATCGCACGGCCTGGATCTGGCCGACGTGGCCGGACGTCTGCAGCTTCCATGCCCGGTCCGGACGGCGCACGGCCACGCGGATACGCCAGCCGCGCCGGGCCAGATCCTGGACCACCTGGCTGCCGACGAAGCCGGAGCCGCCGAATACGGTGATCAGGCCGGGGGCGACGAGGCTCATGACGAAACTCCAGGGCAGGACGAACCGGCGCAGACCGGTCCCGGCGCGGGATTAGACGATGGTCCCGACGGCTGCAACGCAAACAGGACAAATCCCTGTTGACCCGCCCCGGGGCCTGCCTTAAGGGTCCGCGCCTTCCGGACGGAAACGCACTCGGTGCGGCGATGTCTGGGCCCAGATGGCGGAATTGGTAGACGCGCTGGCTTCAGGTGCCAGTGGCTGAAAGGCCGTGGAGGTTCGAGTCCTCTTCTGGGCACCATTTTTTGAGACGGCGTCGCATCCCGGTGCGGCGCCGTTTCTGTTTTGGGCTTGCGCGAGTGGCGAGTGGCGAGTGGCGAGTGGCGAGCAGGCAAGTCGTGACCCCGTCTTGACCACCGCCGTGTCCGTCCTCGCCCGCTGATCCTCAACTCGCCACTCGCCACTCGCCACTCGCCACGCTACTTGAGGACACGAAAGGCTTGCCCATGACCATCCATCTCCACGAAGGCGACCTGCCCGACGGCCTCGACCTCGGTCCCGAGGTGGCGATCGATTCGGAGACCATGGGCCTGCGCTTCCGCCGCGACCCGCTGTGCGTGGTCCAGCTCTCGGCCGGCGACGGCGACGCCCACGTGGTGCGGCTGAACCGCCCCGCCTACGACTGCCCCAACCTCAAGCGGCTGCTCGCCGACCCGGCGGTGCTCAAGCTGTTCCACTTCGGCCGCTTCGACATCGGCATGTTCCAGCTGCACCTCGGCGTCGAGACGCGGCCCGTCTACTGCACCAAGATCGCCTCGAAACTGGCCCGCACCTACACCGACCGCCACGGCCTCAAGGACGTGGTCCGCGAACTGGCCGGCGTCGACCTGTCCAAGGCCCAGCAGAGCTCCGACTGGGGCGCCGCCGAGCTGACTCCGGCCCAACTGGACTACGCCGCCGCCGACGTTCTCTACCTGCATGCGGTCAAGGCCCGTCTCGACGAGATGCTCGAGCGCGAAGGCCGCGCCGCACTGGCCCGCAAATGCTTCGACTTCCTGCCGACCCGGTCCGCCCTCGACCTCGCCGGCTGGGACGAGATGGACGTCTTCGCGCACAGCTGATGACAGACCCCGCCGACACGCGCGACCAGGCGGACGAGGCCCGCATCGCCGCCACGGCGAAGGCCTTTCGCGCCCGCTCCCGCCGCGTGCAGCTGCTGCGCCGGATCCTGCCTGTCGCCATCGTCGTGCTGGCCGGCGGCACGATCAGCTGGATCGTCCTGCGCAGCGTCATCTCCGACGTCGAGCGCAAGGCCGGGGCGACCCGCGAGGTGACGCTCGAAAAGTCGCGCTTCCTCGGCCAGGACGCCCAGGGCCGCAGCTTCGTCATCGGTTTCGAACGCGCCGTCCGCGACGCCGACACCGGCCGCTTCCGGCTGGTGGGTCCGGCCCTGCGGCTCAACCTCGGCGGCCGCAAGGTCACCACCCTGACCGCCGACGGCGGCGTCTATGACGAGGCGAGGAAGACGGTCACCATCGGCCCCAACGTGCGCATCTCCGATGGCGGCACCGGCTTCAACCTGGTCACGCCCGAGGCGGTGGTCGACACCTCGACCGGCGTGGTCACCGGTTCGAAAGGCGTTCAGGGCTCCGGCCCCCTTGGAACCGTCAACGCTTCGTCCTATGCCATTTATGAACAGGGCGAACGGGTCGTGTTCAGCGGCTCGGGCGATAACAAGGTGCGCGGGACCATCACCCCCGCGAGGTCGGACGGATGAGCATGACCAGAACCCTGACCACGGCGGCGATCGCCCTGGCCCTCGCGGCCCTGCCCACCGTAGGCGGCGCGCAGAGCTTCCAGGGCGGCCAGCCGATCATGTGGGGCGCCGACGAGGGCTCGGTGACGCCGACCGCCATTTCGCTGCGCGGCCGCGCCGAACTGACCCAGGGCGAGAACCGCATCCGCGCCGACCGGATCGAGGGCTCGATCAGCAATGGCGACCTGACCCGCGTCGAGGCGACCGGCGGCGTCTATTTCGTCACCCCGGAACAGACCATCCGCGGCGACCGCGCAGTGTACACACCGGCCAACGACACCATCGTGCTGAGCGGCGACGTCATTCTGACCCAGGGCGAGAACGTCATGACCGGCGGCCGGCTGACCTACAACACCCGTACCGAGTCGGCGCAGATGGACGGCGGCGGCCAGAACGGCCGCGTCCAGGGCGTGTTCTATCCCGAACGCGGCGGGGACTGAGCCCCGGCTCGGCCTGACCAGTGGCGCGCAAGGAACTCTCCGCCCTCAACGTCCATGACGCGCCGGCCGAAGCGGCGGCGGTCGAGGCGCCGCGTCCGACCGGCCTGAGGGTCGAGCACATCGCCCGCGCCTTCGGCCAGCGCCAGGTCGTCCGCGACGTCTCCCTGCACGTCCAGCGCGGCCAGGTCGCCGGCCTGCTCGGCCCCAACGGCGCCGGCAAGACCACCTGCTTCTACATGATCACCGGCCTGATCGCGCCGGACAGCGGCAAGATCTTCCTCGACGGCGAGGACATCACCGCCCAGCCCATGTACCAGCGCGCCCGCATGGGTCTCGGCTACCTCGCCCAGGAAGCCTCGATCTTCCGCGGCATGACCGTCGAGAACAACGTCCGCGCCGTGGTCGAACTGCATCACGAAGGCCGCCAGGCCATCGCCGACGAGACCACCCGCCTGCTGGAGGAGCTGCGCATCGACCACCTGCGCCACGCCCCCGCCTCCGGCCTGTCCGGCGGCGAGCGGCGCCGCTGCGAGATCGCCCGCGCCCTGGCCGGCAAGCCCAGCTTCATGCTGCTGGACGAACCCTTCGCCGGCATCGACCCCTTGGCCATCGCCGACATCCGCCAGGTCATCCGCTATCTCGCCGGCGAGGGCATCGGCGTGCTGATCACCGACCACAACGTCCGCGAGACGCTGGAAATCATCGACCACGCTTCGATCATCTCTGGGGGCTCGGTGCTGTTCGAGGGCAAGGCCGAGGACGTCATCCGCGACCCCGAGGTCCGCCGCGTCTACCTCGGCGACATGTACGGCTGAGATGAATCCAGCCGGACCGGTGACCGTTTCGGGGATGGCGGGCAGGACCGCTCCCGACCCATTGCGGAGGCTCAGTCAGATCTGCCGTTGGTAAAGGCTCACCCCGTCCGATGTCTTCTCTTTACGAGCGAAGACCCACAACGGAAGGGCGTTTGGACGCAGATCTGCCGGGTGGTCGAGCCGCTCGATTTGCTCGCTAATGGTCCAAGGTGAGGGAAAGTCCGCAATCACCTCGGTGCCGACGATCTGCGCACTCTCCTCGTCATCGTCGCTGATGGGTCCATCAAAAATGAAACTGAGCTTCAGCTCCGTTCCCTGCCATCCGCAGGTGACAGCTCTCAGCGATGGCGGCACGGCGAAGAGCAATGCCCGCTGTACGGAAACCAAGAGGCGCAAGCGAATGTCGGCATCGGTCATGTTCTCAAGCTAGTCCGACGAACGTCCGCTTCCCACCCATAACAGACATTCCGAAGGTCCGTTCTGAGCGCCACCTGCTTAGGCCCCGTTAACCGTTCCGGCCACACAGTGGCCGTAGCAAGTTCCGGGCCACTTCACCCCGGAACCGTCGACGGGGTCATCGGTGCTCGGACAAAGGCTGGAAATACGGCAGGGGCAGGGGCTGGTCATCACGCCCCAGCTGCAGCAGGCGATCAAGCTGCTGCAACTGTCCAATCTCGAACTGGAAGCCTTCGTCGAGGCCGAACTCGAGAAGAACCCGCTGCTGCAGCGTGAAGAGACCGAACCCGGAGGCGAATCCGAAGCTCCGGCTGAGGCCGCGGCCCCCTCGGACGGCGCCGAACTGACCTTCGAGGAGGGCCGGGTCTCCGACGCCGACCGCGGTCTCGACGCCCGCTCCGACGACGTCTACGGCGACGCCAGCCCGGGCGAGCGCACCTCGGACCGCATGGAGGACGTCGGCGCCGGCGAGGCCCAGCCCGGTCTCAACGACTGGTCCCGCGCCGGGACCGGCGGCGGCCTGCCGGACGGCGAGGGCCGCGAACAGCCCGACACGCGCGACGCCACCCTGTGGGAGCATCTGCAGGCCCAGGCCTCCCAGGCCGGCTTCAGCCCCGCCGACCATGCCATCGCCCTCAGCCTGATCGACGCCGTCGACGAGGGCGGCTACCTGCGCGGCGACCTGAATGAGATCGCCGACCGCCTCGGGGTGCCGCTGGACCGGGTCGAGGCCGTGCTGACGACCTGCCACGGTTTCGAGCCGACCGGGATCATGGCCCGCTCGGTGCCCGAATGCCTCAGGCTGCAGCTGGTCGAGCGCAACCGCTTCGATCCGGCCATGGCCTGCCTGCTGGACAACCTCGACCTGCTGGCCAGGCGCGATCTGGCGGCCCTGAAAAAGGCCTGCGGCGTTGACGGCGAGGACATGGCCGAGATGATCGCCGAACTGAAGGCCCTGACACCGCGCCCCGGCGCCGGCTTCGGCGGCGAACCGGCGCAGACCGTCATCCCCGACGTCCACGTCCGCCCCGACCCGGCCGGCGGCTGGAAGGTCGAGCTCAACGCCGACACCCTGCCGCGCCTGATCATGGACAAGCGCTATCACGGCGTCGTCGCCGCCGGGGCGCGCTCCGACACGGAAAAGACCTTCGTCGCCGAATGCGCCGCCCAGGCCAGCTGGCTGGTCAAGTCGCTGGACCAGCGGGCGAAGACGATCCTGAAGGTCGCCTCCGAGATCGTCCGCCAGCAGGACGCCTTCCTCGCCTTCGGGGTCGAGTTCCTGCGCCCGCTGAACCTCAAGACCGTGGCCGACGCCATCGGCATGCATGAGTCCACGGTCAGCCGGGTCACCTCGAACAAATACGTCTCGACGCCGCGGGGCGTGTTCGAGCTGAAATTCTTCTTCACTGCGGCGATCCAGTCCTCGGATGGCGGGGCGACGCATTCCGCCGAGGCCGTCCGTCATCGCATCAAGACGATGATCGAGGGCGAGGCCCGCGACGGCGACGTCCTGTCTGACGACCGCATCGTCGAGATCCTCAACGAGGCCGGCATCGATATCGCGCGGCGCACTGTGGCGAAATACCGCGAGGCCCTGCGCATCCCCTCCTCGGTCCAGCGCAAGCGCATGCTCCGGGCCGGTTAAGCGGGGCCTTTCCCCGCCGCCTGCGAGCGGCCGTCCGCGAATCCACCGCCCGGGAGTCCGCGAATTCCCTCACCACATTTCGGTGATCAGCGTTGACACCAAACGCCAACGGTCGCGTTCTATCGACATGCAAATCCAGGTCAGCGGCAAGCACGTTGATGTCGGCGAAGCGTTAGGCTCGCGCATCACCCAGGAACTCCAGGACGGGATCGGCAAATACTTCGAACGAGGGGCCCAGGACGCCGAGGTGATCGTCACCAAGGAGGGCCACAGCTTCAAGGTCGACTGCTGGGTGCGGCTGGCCTCGGGGCAGGTGGTCTTCACCTCCGGCCTGGGCGGCGACGCCCATTCGGCCTTCACCGAAAGCCTCGACAAGCTCGAGAAGCGGG
This sequence comes from Pseudomonadota bacterium, assembly GCA_023433655.1. GTDB lineage: Bacteria > Pseudomonadota > Alphaproteobacteria > Caulobacterales > Caulobacteraceae > Brevundimonas. Next base: position 6,929 of record JAEYUE010000070.1, read on the forward strand.
TGCGGCGCTACAAGCGCCGGCTGAAGGATCACCATATCGGCCCGAGGGGCCTGTCCCCGGAGAAGACCGAGGCGGCGGCCCGCGAGGTCGCCCGAACCCTGGTTCTGCGGGATCCGGACTCCGTCGAGGACGAGGACTTCGGCGAGGCGGGCGCGCCCGGAGAGCCCCCGCCCGTCGGCATGGTGATCGCCGAGACCGAGGCGGAGATCCGCACCATCACCGTCGGCCGCGCCGTGCTGGAGCTGGACATGACCGGCTACCCCGTCGTGGTCTTCCGCAACGCAGCGCATGGCGGCCTGTCGGTGGTCTATCGCCGTCCGGACGGCAACGTCGGCTGGATCGACCCGGAGCGGACGTCGAAATCTCTCAACGGACACGGTTCGGTAAACGCTGTCGCGTCATAGTGCTTCCCACAAGGAGGCGGGTCGTCTACACGGCGCCCGCCCATCGGGAATGATCGGGTAGAGTCGGGATAGCCCAATGGACATCGGGGACTTGCTGGCGGACGGCGGCGTCGTTCTGCGCAGCGGCGCATCGTCGAAGCGCCAGGCGCTGCACACCGTGGCGGAGGCCGCGGCCCAGGCCCTCGGCCTGCCGGAAGCCCGGATCATGGAAGCGCTGCTTGAGCGCGAAGCCCTCGGTTCGACCGGCCTGGGCTCCGGCGTCGCCGTGCCGCATGCGCGGCTCGAGGGGATCGAGCGGGTCGTCGCCATTTTTGTGCGCCTCGACACGCCGGTCGCCTACGGTTCGGTCGACGATCGCCCGGTCGACCTCATCTTCGCCCTGTTCGCTCCGCCCCGCGACGGCGCCGAGCATCTGAGGGCGCTGGCCGCCGTATCCCGCGCCCTGCGCTCGTCCGAGATGCGCGAGCAACTGCGCCAGGCCCGCACCGCCGACGCCATCCGCGCCCTGTTCGTCCGGGACCAGGTTCCCGCCACCGCGGCCTGACGGACGCCGGGCGGCCAGCCGGTCGGTCCTAGTGGACCGAGACCGGCTCCAGTTCATGCGCCACGGCGGCGGCGAAGGCGGTCTCGCGGTCCATCATGACGGCCAGGCGCTCGCCGTCGGCGCCGTGAACGGCGTACAGCACCGCCTCCGGATCGATCGACAGGCCGCGCACCTTGGGCAGGGGCGTGTCCGCCAGCACGTCGGCGGCGCGGATCTCCCGAACATAGACCAGGTCGGGAGCGCCCAGGCCCCGGAAGTCTTCCTTCGTCATCATCGGCGTCATGCGACCGCCTCCTTGTACTCAACTAACGCCCCGAAGGGCCGTGTGGTTCGGCCCCGTAAGCGGCGGCCGGGAAAACGACGGCTGGATCAGCCGGTCGTAATGGGGATCCGCCGGACCGTCGGCAGGTCCTCGGGCCGGCTCAGTTCGACGTGCAGCAGGCCGTGTTCCAGCCGCGCCTGGTCCACCTCCAGCCCGTCGGCGAGCACGAAGTTGCGGACGAAGCCCCGGCCGGCGATGCCGCGATGCAGATAGGCCTGGCCGTCCTTGCCCGGCTCTTCGCGCTTGCCGGCGATGCTCAGCTGACGGCCCTCAAGGGTGATGGCCAGGTCGTCCGGGCCGAAGCCGGCGACCGCGAGGGTGATCCTCACCGCATGCTCGCCCAGCTGTTCGACATTGTAGGGCGGGTAGCTGTCCGCCGCGGCCCGGGCGGCCCGGTCGATCAGGGCGCGGGTGTGGTCGAAGCCCAGCAGGAAGGGGCTGTCGAACAGAATGGTGCGCGTCGTCATCGTCTTCGCCCCCGAGGCAGGCCGGCGGTCGTCCGCGCCTCCCTGAACAGGCAAGGCGCCGACCGCTGAAACCTAGATGGGAGCTGCGCCGCTGCGGATCAACGGGGGCCTGAAAAGGCCGAAGGCCCCGCGGTCTCCCGCGAGGCCTTCGATGGTGGAGCTAAGCGGAGTCGAACCGCTGACCTCTTGAATGCCATTCAAGCGCTCTACCAACTGAGCTATAGCCCCGAACCTTTCGGTCGGATCGCCGGGCGGAGGAAACCGCCCCCCGGCGAGGCGGCGGAACCTATGTCAGGCCCTGATCGTGATCAAGCCCGGTTCCGCCATTTATTTTCGCCCCCCTCGGGAGGGCGAAAATCCTAGTCCTCGTCCTTGCCCGGCTTGACGATTTCATCGTCGAACGAGTCGTCGTCCTCGTCCTCGATGAAGGGCACGGAGTCGTCGTCATCGTCGTCGGCCAGCACGTCGTCGTCATCGCCGGCTTCGCCCATGCCGGGCTCCTCGGTCGGATCGACGGGCGTGTCGTCGTCATCGTCGTCCGGGGTCAGGATGGGCTCGTGGCCCTCCTCGTCGATTTCCGGCGTCGAGGTGGCGTCCTCCTCGTCGTCGTCATCGCCGGCGGCGGCCTTCTTGTCGACCTGGTCCTCGGTGTCCTCGTCGGTCGTCTCGTCGGCGGCGTAGCCGGCCGGACGGCCGCGGCGGTTGCGCAGCTTCAGCGCCTCTTCCGGATCGAAGTCCGTGTCGCACTTCGGGCAGTGCGCGGGACGGCGGTTCAGGTCGTAGAATTTGGCCTGGCAGTTCGGGCAGACCTGCTTCTGGCCCAGTTCGGGATTGGCCACGGGGGCGCCTCTCTCGGTGGGGGGAATTCTGGCGCGTCCCTTGCCACCCCTGAGGGCCGCTGTCAAAAGCCATCTCCGCGCCGCCTGCAGGCTTCGGAGATCGCCGGGTGACGACCCCCTCCCATCTGACCGCCCGCCGCAGCCCCGCGCTGGCCGGCGCCGTGCGCGCTCCCGGCGACAAGAGCATGTCGCACCGGGCCCTGATCCTGGGGGCGATGGCGACCGGCGTCACCGAGATCGAGGGTTTGCTCGAGGGCGACGACATCCTCGCCACGGCCCGGGCGGTCAAGGCCTTCGGCGCCGGCGTCGAGCGGCTCGGCGAGGGGCGCTGGCGGGTCACCGGCCACGGCGGGTTCCGTCCACCGGAGGGCGTCATCGACTGCGGCAACGCCGGCACCGGCGTGCGCCTGCTGATGGGGGCGGCGGCGGGCTATCCGATCACAGTGACGTTCGACGGGGATGCGTCGCTTCGGAAACGGCCGATGAAGCGGGTGACCGGGCCGCTGGCGTCCATGGGCGCGCGGTTCGAGTGGCTGGGCGAGGAGGATCGGCTGCCGCTCAGGCTTTCCGGGGGAAATCTGCGCAGTCTCGCCCATGTGCAGACGGTCGCCTCGGCCCAGATCAAGTCGGCGATCCTGCTGGCCGGGCTGAATGCCGAAGGCGTCACCTCGGTGACGGAGCCGGAGAAGAGCCGCGACCACACCGAGCGGATGCTGGGCGCCTTCGGCGCAGAGGTCGGAGTGCAGCCGCTCGGCGACGGCTGGCGGATCACCCTGGCGGGCGGTCAGCGGCTGACCGGCGCCGCTGTGGCCGTGCCCGGGGACCCGTCCTCCGCCGCCTTTCCGCTGGCCGCGGGGCTGGTGGTCCCCGGCTCCGAGGTCACGGTCGAAGCCGTCATGCTGAATCCGCTGCGCACAGGGCTGTTCCAGACTTGGCGCGAGATGGGGGCCGATCTGACCATCTCGAACCGCCGCACCGCCGGCGGCGAGGAGGTCGGCGACGTCACCGCCCGGCATTCCCGGCTCAGGGGCGTGGTCGTCCCGGAGAGCCGCGCCGCCTCGATGATCGACGAATATCCGATCCTCGCGGCCACCGCCGCCTTCGCCGAGGGCGAGACGGTGATGCGCGGCGTCGGCGAGATGCGGGTCAAGGAAAGCGACCGCATCGCCCTGATGGTCGCCGGCCTGCGCGCCTGCGGCGTTCGGGTAGAGGAGGAGCCGGAAGGCTTCATCGTTACCGGAGGGCCCGTGAGGGGCGGGGCGACGGTGCAGACGGCGCACGATCATCGGATCGCCATGAGCCATCTGGTGCTTGGCCTGACGGCGGACGAGGCGGTGACCGTGGACGAGCCCGGCATGATCGCCACCAGCTTTCCCGGATTCGTGGAGTTGATGCGCGGCCTCGGGGCCGATATCGCGGCGACTGCATGAGCAAGTCCCTGATCATCGCCGTCGACGGACCGGCCGCCTCTGGCAAGGGGACGATCGCCGCGCGGCTGGCCGAGCGCTACGGCCTGCCGCATCTGGACACCGGCCTGCTGTACCGCGCCGTGGGTGTCGCCGTGCTGGACGGGGGCGGATCGCTGGACGACGAAGCCGCCGCCGAGGCCGCGGCGTGGGCGCTGGACGCCGGTCAGCTGATCGATCTCGAGCGCCTTACCAGCCGCGGCGCCGGAGAGGCCGCCAGCCGGGTCGCGGGCCATCCGGGCGTTCGCGCGGCGCTGCTGGAGTTCCAGAAGACCTTCGCCGGCCAGCCCGGCGGCGCGGTGCTCGACGGCCGCGACATCGGAACCGTCATCGCGCCCCAGGCGCCGGCGAAGCTGTTCGTCACCGCCACGCCCGAGGTCCGCGCCATGCGGCGCTGGAAGCAGCTGACCGGGCGGGGCGAGACGATCGCCTACGAGGACATGCTGGCCGACATCATCAAACGCGACGAGCGCGACGCCGGTCGCGGCGCGGCGCCGATGGTGCCCGCGGACGACGCCGTCTTGCTGGACACGACCGATATGGATATAGAGGCCGCCTTCGATGCGGCCCGCCGTATCGTCGAAGCGGCGCGCGCCCGGCACGGTCTGTAGATCCTCGGGCAAAACCAAACGCACCGACTTCGGCTTCCGCGGGCGTTCTGGCGATCCTGTCGCCTCGTATCCCGACGACCTGTCTCACAGTCCACCACTTCGCGCGGGGCCGTTCGGCCGCGCGCCACAACCTTTTCTCCAACCCCAGAGCTACATGACCGACACCCTCTCCCCCACCCGCGACGATTTCGCCGCCCTCCTCGACCAGCAGCTGCAAGGTCGCGACCTCGGCGAAGGCCAGGTCGTCCACGGCCGCGTCGTCGGCATGGAAAAGGACATCCTGATCATCGACGTCGGTCTGAAGACCGAAGGCCGTATCCCGGCCCGCGAATTCGGCATCGGCGAAGGCGCCGTGATCCCGAAGGTCGGCGACAACGTCGAGGTCTACCTGGAGCGCGTCGAGAACGCCCTGGGCGAGGCCGTCATCAGCCGCGACAAGGCCCGCCGCGAGGAAGCCTGGACCCGTCTGGAAGTGGTCTTCGCCGACGGCCAGCCGGTCAACGGCGTCATCGTCGGCCGCGTCAAGGGCGGCTTCACCGTCGACCTCGGCGGCGCCTCGGCCTTCCTGC
>JAEYUE010000183.1 GCA_023433655.1 Pseudomonadota bacterium
CCATCTTCGGCGACTCGATCACCACCGACCACATCTCCCCGGCCGGTTCGATCAAGAAGACCTCGCCGGCCGGCCACTATCTGACCGAGCACGGCGTCGACGCCCTCGACTTCAACTCCTACGGGGCCCGTCGCGGCAACCACCAGGTGATGATGCGCGGCACCTTCGCCAACATCCGCATCCGCAACAAGATCACGCCGGACATCGAGGGCGGGGTGACGAAACACTTCCCCTCGCAGGAGGTGATGTCGATCTACGACGCGGCCATGCGCTACCAGGCCGAGGGCCGCCCGCTGGTCGTCTTCGCCGGCAAGGAGTACGGCACCGGCTCGTCGCGCGACTGGGCGGCCAAGGGCACCCGCCTGCTGGGCGTCCGCGCCGTCATCGCCGAGAGCTACGAGCGCATCCATCGCTCCAACCTGGTCGGCATGGGCGTGGTCCCGCTGCAGTTCAAGCAGGACGGCTGGACCCGCCTCAACCTGACCGGCGAGGAGATCGTCACCATCCGCGGCCTGTCCGACGCCAACATTGGCAAGCTCAAGCCGCGCCAGGACCTGTGGGTCGAGCTGTTCCGCCCCTCGGACGGCAAGATGGCCCGGTTCCCCGTGCGCTGCCGCATCGATAACGCCACCGAGATGGACTACTTCAAGGCCGGCGGCGTCATGCCCTACGTCCTGCGCAACCTGGCCCGCGGGCCGGAGACCTTGGCGGCGGAGTAGGCCCCGGTCGGACCGGAACGAACGAAGGGCCGGGGGAGCAATCCTCCGGCCCTTTTTTCGTAGTCCGCGTTCTCCTCCCCGTTCGCATCGCGAATGGGGAGGGGGACCGCTCGCGCGCTCAGCGCGAGGGGTGGAGGGGTGAAACCGCCGCGCAACCGAGAGGCCGCTTCACCCCTCCACCATGCTTCGCCCTGCGGGCTTCGCATGGTCCCCCTCCCCATCGCTGCGCGACGGGGAGGAGACTGGCTGTCGTGGTCCGGCCTACCCCGCCGCCTTCACCCGCTCGCACAGCCTTTCCCCGAACACCTCCGCCGCCGCGGTTCGCCGCTCGGTCAGGTCGCGGCCGGTGGGGGCCAGATCCGCGCGGATCGGGTAGCGGGCGATGACGCGGCCGCGGGCGTCGTGCAGGTCGACCGAGCCGGGCAGCAGCACCCGCCCGTCCTCGCCGATCAGGTCGCCCTGGCGGTCCAGCTCGTGGATGAAGACGATGGCGCGGACCGGCTGCCGTCCGCCGAAGCAGGCGGCGCCGTCGAGGAAGGCGGGGATGAAGGCGTCGGAAAAGGAGTCGGGTGGATTGTAGAAGGCGCTGCGCACCTCGACCGCCTCGATGAACAGGTCGTCGGCCAGGGCCGGGTCCAGCGGAATCTCTGTCGGCGGGTTCATGTCCCAGAAGTCGCCGGCGCAGGCGGACAGGCCGCCGGCCGCGGCCAGGGCCGCCAGAAGGGGCAGGAGGCGCTTCATCTCTCAGCCCCCCGTCGCGTTGTGCAGACCGGGCCGGCGCGGATTGCGGCCGAAGGCCTGTTCGCACAGCGACCGGCCGAACTCCTCGGAGGCCATCATCTGCCGGTCGCCGAGCAGGCCGGCGATGCGGCCGCCGGCGGTGGTCGCCACGCTGATGGGGAAGCGGCCGACCACGAGATCGCCACGGGCCGGATCGACGAACTCGGCCGTGCCCTCGAGCGTGTGCATGCCCTCGCCGTTCAGCAGCATTTCGAGGCGGCCGGCGCGGTCCAGACGCTCGACGTGAATCCGCACGTCGATCGGCGCCGTGCCGTGCATGCAGGCCGACAGCTCCTCGCGCACCTCCTCCGAGAAGGTGTCCGAGAAGTCCTCCTCGGCGTCCAGCCAGGCGCTGGACATGGTGATGGAGCCGACCTGGGCGGTCTCCTGCAAGGCCAGCGGCAGGTCGATCGGCGGTCCGCCCTCGATGACGGGCGCGCAGGCTGAAACGGCGACCAGTGCGGCGAGCGCGGCGGCGGCGATGACGGGCTTCACGGGAACCTCCTGTTCTGCCGCCAAGCTTACGCCCGCGCGGCGGTGAACGGTGGATGAACCGCGTTCAGCCGCGGAGTGAATTCGCCGTAATGCGCAGGAGTGGAAGGCCGTGGCGCACACCACTTCTCCGGCTCACGCCCTGTTCCGCCGGCGTGAAGGCGGCCTCCGCCCTACCGGCCGAACACCTCGACCCGGACCTCGCCGCCGGGCGTCAGCCAGGCCCGTTTCATGCCCTGGCTGTTGTAGGGCTGGGCGATGTTCCCGTCGCGGTCCAGGGCGATCAGGCCGCCGTCGCCGCCCATGCCGCCGATGTCGTCGATCACCGCCTGCGCGGCCTCGCCCAGAGGCTGGCCCGCCGCCACGCGCCAGCCCACCTGGGCCGCGGCCACCGCCCGGATGAAATATTCCCCGACCCCGGTCGAGGACACCGCCACGCGCCCGTCGGCCCAGCTGCCGGCGCCCGGAATCGGCGTGTCGCCCACCCGCCCGGGCATCTTGCCGAACACCCCCGCGGTCGAGGTCGCCGCCGCCAGCCGGCCCTGCCCGTCCAGCACGCAGCAGCCCACCGTGCCGTGCGCCAGCTTCCCCTTCGGCGGATGATTGTCGTCCGACTGCCCCGCATGGGTGAACCAGGCCGGCTCGTCGCCGATCGCCTCCAGACCCTGCTCGGCCGCGAACAGGGCCGCGCCCTCGCCGGCCAGCATCACGTGCGGCGTCCGCTCCATCACCGCCCGGGCGACGCGGACGGGGTTGCGGAAGCCCTGCAGGGCGGCCACCGCCCCGGCCTCGCGCGTCGCCCCGTCCATCAGGCTGGCGTCCAGCTCATAGGCCCCGGCCAGATTGGGGCTGGCCCCGCGCCCGGCGACGTAGAGGCCGGAGTCCTCCAGCATGACCGTCGCCTCCACGGCCACGTCGAGGGCGGAAGCGCCGGCGTCCAGCCGCGCCTTCATCGCCTCGACGACCTCGCGCATGTGCGCCGCCTCACGGCTGTAGTCCGTTCCGCGCCGGGCGCCCGCGCCGCCGTGAAGAATGAGAGCCGTCATGCGCGAGAGTCTCCATCCGCCCTTCCATCGGGGCGTGGGGCTGATTAGCGTCCCCGACGAACGCGCGCCACGGGCGGCGGCTTCCCCGGAGGAAAGATTTCATGCGCGCCGTCCTGTCCCACGCCCCCGGCGGTCCCGACACCCTGGTCGTCGAGGAGGTCATGGACCCCCGCCCGATGAAGGGCGAGGTGGTGATCGAGGTGAAGGCCGTCGGCATCAACTTCCCCGACACCCTGATCATCGAGGACCGCTACCAGTTCAAGCCGCAGCGCCCCTTCTCGCCGGGCGGCGAGGTGGCCGGCGTGATCGAGGCGGTCGGCGAGGGAGTGACCGGGGTGCGCAAGGGCGACCGCGTCATCGCCGTCCCCGGCTGGGGCGGCCTCGTCGAGCGGCTGGCCGTGCCCGCGGCCTCGGTGATGAAGATCCCCGACGAGATGGATTTCGAGACCGCCGCCGCCCTCGTCATGACCTACGGCACCTCGTACTACGCCCTGAAGGACCGGGCCCGGCTGCAGGCCGGCGAGAGCCTGCTGGTTCTGGGCGCCGCCGGCGGCGTCGGCGTCGCCGCGGTCGAGCTGGGCAAGGCCATGGGCGCCCGCGTCATCGCCGCCGCCTCGACCGGCGACAAGGTCCAGTTCGCCCTCGACGCCGGGGCCGACAACGGCCTGATCTACCCGACCGGCAAGATGGACCGCGCCGCCCAGAAGGAGCTCTCCGGCGAGTTCAAGCTGGCCTGCGGCCGCGACGGCGCCGACGTGGTCTATGACGCCGTCGGCGGCGCCTACTGCGAGCCGGCGCTGCGGGCCATGGCCTGGGACGGCCGCTATCTGGTGGTCGGCTTCCCGGCCGGCATCCCGGCCCCGCCGCTGAACCTGACCCTGCTCAAGTCGGTCTCCATCGTCGGCGTCTTCTGGGGCGCGGCGGTGATGCGCGACCCCGCCGCCCACGCCGCCAACATGGCCGACCTGTTCCGCTTCTGGAGCGAGGGGAAGATCAAGCCCCGCGTCAGCCGCACCTTCCCGCTGGAGCGCGCCCACGAGGCCATCCGCGCCCTCGGCGAGCGCAGCGCCATGGGCAAGATCGTGGTCACCGTCGACTGAGGCTCAGCCGTCCGCCTTAAGCCGCGCCAGCGCCGCCTGCGCCGCCTCGCGGTGCCGCCGCTTCACATGGCTCCCCAGCGTCGCCAGCAGGGCCGCGATCACCGCCGCGTCGTCGGTGAAGCCGATGCCGGCGAAGACGTCGGGAATGGCGTCGGTCGGCAGCACGAAATAGGCCAGCGCCCCGACCATGATCCCCTTGGCCGTCGTCGGCGTCGCCGGATCGCGCGCGGCGTACCACACCGACAGCAGCTGGTCGGCGAACGGGATCCGCGCCGCCGTCCGCCTCAGCTTGGGCCAGAAGCCGCGGCTGACCCGCACCTCGTTGACCTTCTGCACCGATGGAACCAGGGCCCGCGACGGGTCCAGCGCCTCTTCCGGCGTGATGGGTTTGGTTTTGGCGGCCATGGCGGCTAAACCCCGCGACACTCTCAAGGTTCTGACAACATAGGGGCTGAGGCCATGAAACTCGACGGGTCGATCGCGGCGGTGGTGACGGGCGGGGCCTCCGGCCTCGGCGAGGGCACGGCCCGGGCGCTGGCGGCGCAGGGCGTCAAGGTCGCCCTGTTCGATCTCAACGAGGAGGCCGGCGAGCGCATCGCCGCCGAGATCGGCGGCGTCTTCTGCAAGACCGACGTCACCGACGACGCCTCGGTCGCCGCCGCCTTCGAAAAGGCCCGCGCCGCCCACGGCCAGGAGCGGCTGACCGTCAACTGCGCCGGCATCGCCACCGGTCAGAAGACCGTCTCGCGCAAGAAGGACACCGGCGAGATCCGCGCTCACGACATGGCCCAGTTCGAGCGCACCGTGCGGGTCAACCTGTTCGGCACCTTCCGCGTCCTGTCGCAGTCGGCCGCCGGCATGGTCACGCTGGAGCCGATGGCCGACGGCGAGCGCGGCCTGATCGTCAACACCGCCTCGGTCGCCGCCCAGGACGGCCAGATCGGCCAGGCCGCCTATTCGGCCTCCAAGGGCGGCGTCTACGCCATGACCCTGCCGGTCGCCCGCGACCTGGCCCAGGAGGGGGTGCGCTGCAACACCATCCTGCCCGGCATCATGTGGACCCCGATGATGGCCGGCATGGACCAGAAGATCCAGGACGCCCTGGCCGCCATGATTCCCTTCCCCAGCCATCTCGGCACGCCCGCCGACTACGCCTCGCTGGTCCTCGAGCTGGCCCGCAACGTCTACATCAACGGCGAATGCATCAGGCTTGATGGAGCCATCCGTCTGGCGCCCCGCTAAATTCGCCGAAGGGGCTTGCGGGCGCCGTGGCGCGTCCGCTATACGCCCGCCCTCGACTGAAGCGCGGGCGTAGCTCAGGGGTAGAGCATCACCTTGCCAAGGTGAGGGTCGGGCGTTCGAATCGCCTCGCCCGCTCCAGTCGGAATCTCAAAGAGCCCGGTCCTCGGACCGGGCTTTCTTGTTTTCGGCGTGATGGGCCGCCGCCAGATTGCCAAGGTGAGGGTCGGGCGTTCGAATCGCCTCGCCCGCTCCAGTCGAAGTACGAAGAAGGCTCGGCTCCGGCCGGGCCTTTCTTGTTTTCGGCGCCCGGGCCGCCGCCAGATCGCCAGGGTGAGGGTCGGCCTCGCCAGTTGAGACGGACCGCACGCCCGGCTACCAACGGGGCATGACCTCCGCCCCGCCGCTGCAGCTGCTCCAGTCCGCCGTCGCCGCCTATCGCACGGGCGACTGGGCCTCGGCCCGAGCCCGGCTGGATGAGGCGGTGGCCGGCGGCGCCGCCAACGATCCGGACGCCTGGGCCCTGCTGGCCATGAGCTGCCTGCGCCTCGGCGACCTCGACGCGGCCGGCGCGGCGGCGGACCGCGCCCTGGTCCTCAATGCGCAGAGCCTGCGCGGCGCCCTGGCCAAGGCGGAGGTGCTGGCGGCGCGCGGGGCCCACCGCGAGGCCAGCTTCTATTTCAACGCCCTGATCCGCCTCGCCGGCGACCGGCCGTCGCTACCGCCCGACCTCGCCGACGGCCTGCAGCGCGCCCGCGCCGCCCAGGCCCGCATCGCCACCGGCATGGCGGATGCGGTCGCCGAACATCTGGCCGCCGCCGGCTACGCCGAGGGCCGCTCGGACCGCCGCTTCTCCCACGCGCTCGACATCCTCACCGGCCGCCGCCAGCCCTATCTCCAGCAACCGCAGGCCCTGTATTATCCCGAGCTGCCGAACATCCAGTTCTATCCGCGTGAGATGTTCCCGTGGATGGACGCGCTCGAGGCGGCCACCGACGCCATCACCGCCGAGCTCGAGGCCGTGCTCGCGGACGGGGCCGCCTTCGCCCCCTATCTGAAGACCCAGCCCGGCCTGCCGAACAGGCCTGACTATCCGCTGATCGACAGTATGGACTGGAGCAGCTGCTTCCTGTCGAAGGACGGCGCCGAGACGGCCAACGCCGCTCGCTGCCCGCAGACCATGGCCGCGCTGGAAGGCGCGCCCCTGTGCCGGGTCAAGGGACGCTCGCCGCAGATCATGTTCTCGCAGCTCAGGGCCGGAGCGCACATCCAGCCGCACACCGGCTTCGTCAACACCCGGCTGGTCTGCCATCTGCCGCTGATCGTGCCGCCGGACTGCTGGTTCCGGGTCGGCAACGAGGTGCGATCGTGGGAGCGCGGCCGCTGCTGGGCCTTCGACGACACCATCGAGCACGAGGCGAAGAATGGCAGCGACCGCGCCCGCGTGGTGCTGATCTTCGACATCTGGCGCCCCGAGTTGAGTGAGGAGGAGCGGGGTCTGGTCGCCGCCCTGCTGGAGGCCATGGACGCCTGGTCGCCGGGCGCCGCCTGGGATTGACGACGGCGGCCTCCTGGCTGGACGCGGCCCGGGCGCCGGTTTAGTCGCCTTGACGGGGAAAGCGGGCCGGTCCGGTTCGCCATTTGCAGCGTATCGCCCGAACGGCGCCGCGGGGCGCCAGAACGGGACAAGTCGGGTCGCATGTTTCTGGAAGGCCAGGTCAACTGGGTGTGGGTCATGGGCGGCGTGGCGGCCCTCGGATGGGTCGTCGGCCTCGTCGGCCTGTGGCTGGCGGCGACCAACCGGTCGCGTCACGTCGACGCCTCGGGCCAGCTCGATCTGGTCCAGCGCGTCGCCGAGGAGTCGCAGAAGCGCCTGTTCGAGACCCTGAACGCCATCCCCGTGGCCCTCGTCGAGACCGACCGCCAGGGCAAGTTCGTCTTCGCCAACCGCGCCGCCCACCAGCTGCTCGGGCGGCGCGACGCCGAACTGATCGGCCTGCGCTTCCACTCGGCCACCTGGGGCATCACCTTCCCCGACGGGCGGCCGATCCCGCCCGACCTGCTGCCGAGCGCCCGCGCCCTGCGCGGCCAGACGGTCAAGGGCTTCCAGCACCTGATGGCCAACCCCTCGGCGCGCCGCAAGATGCTGGTCTCGGTCACGGCCATGCCGATCGAGAACGAGCTCGGCCAGATCACCGGCTCGACCGCCGCCATCGTCGAGACCGAGGGGCTGATCACGCCGGAGGTTCCCGCCCCCGAGGCGACCGTCGTCGACGATGGCCTCACCCGCCGGGTGTTCGACGCCGCCGCCAGCGCCCTCGTGGTGGTCGGACCCGACGGCCGGGTTCGCGAGGCCAACCGCACGGCGCTGATGGTGCTCGGCCGCGACAGCGCCGACGGCGACTTCGCCGACCTGTTCCTCGACGAGGACGAGCGGGTCGAGGGACGCCAGGCGCTGCGCGCCGGCCTCGCCGCGCCCGCGGGCGAGGCCGAACCGATCGTGTCGCGGCGCGGGGCGGCCGAGGGGATCCGCTGGTCGATGCTGCCGCTGACAGACGCCGACGGACGCGTCGACGCCCTGCTGCTGGCGGGCGAGCGCGCCGATCCGACCCCGGCCCCCGCCGTGGTCGAGGTGGTCGAAGCCCCTGAACCGTCGTCGCCCCCGGCGCCCGTCGCGGACGAGAGCCTCCG
>JAEYUE010000192.1 GCA_023433655.1 Pseudomonadota bacterium
GCCTGACGCCGGGCCAGGCGCCGCTGGTCGCCGCCTCGGCCCTGCTCGGCGCGCTGGGCTTCGCCCTGACCGGGGCGCTGGGGGCGGCGCTGGCGCTGGGCTCGAAGCGCGGCGGCCTGCTGATCGCGGTGGTGGTGCTGCCCCTGTTCATCCCGCCGGTGGTGTTTGGCTCAGGGGTGCTGGAGCGCGCGGCCAGCGGCCTGTCGCCGGCCCCGGCCCTGGCCTTCCTGACCGCCTACGTCCTGTTCGCCGGCGTGGTGACGCCCTTCGCGGCGGCCGCGGCCATCCGCAACGCCCAGGGCTAGGCCTTCTTGACGAACTCGGTGCGCAGCACGAGGCCGCGGACCTTTTCGACATTGGCCTCGATCTCGTCGGGGTCGCCGGTCAGGCGGATGTTCCTGACCAGGGTCCCGCGCTTCAGGGTCACCCCGCCCGAGCCCTTGACCTTGAGGTCCTTGATCAGGGTGACGCTGTCGCCGTCCGACAGGCGGTTGCCGTTGGCGTCCTTGACGATGTCTTCGCTCATGATCGTGCCCTAACGCCCGGCCGCGGCGGCGTCGAGCCCCGCCAGCCAGGCTTCGATTCCGGCGGTGTCGGCCAGCTCGCCCGTCCAGGCGTGCGCCGGGACCCAGGTTTCGTTGTTACCGCGCGCGCGGCCGCGATAGACCTTCATCGGGATCCGCGCCGTGACCCGGCCGCCGGGCAGCGGATGCTGACGGATCTCCATGTAGACGGTGTCGCCCGAGGTCTCGAGACCGACGTGGGTGGCGCCCATCGCCTTCAAGAGGTCGACGGCGTCGAGACAGGCCGAGGCGCAGCCGGAATCGGTCAGCACCCAGGCGCGGGCCCGCATCGGCGACGGCGTCGCGGGCTCGACGGGCGGCGTTTCGTCCTCGTCGGCCTGGCGCCACAGCGGTTCGCCGGCGGCGCGGGCGGCGCTCAGGCCGGCCGAGATCTCGTTCAGCCAGGCCATCGCCTCGGCGTTGTCGGCGAACATCTCCTTGTAGCCTTCGATGGTCGCCAGGTTGGCGTCCGAGGCGCGCCAGTCGACGGCGGTCGACTGCGGCTGGCGGAAGGCCACGTGGTCCTCGCCCCACAGGGTGCGGGCGAGGCCGTAGATCCAGGCGGAGGAGCCGCCGCCGTTGCCGCGCAGGTCGAACACCACCGCCGGCGCGGCGCGAATGTCGTCGGCCCGTTCGGCCACGGTCGCCTGCAGCGCCGTAAGGGCGACGCCGTCGGCGCTGGCCGGGTCGCCGTTGAAACCGCCGAGGCCGATCCACTGGCCGCCGGCCCACGGCCGCAGCTCGATCGGCGTGGTGAAGCGGGGGCTGCGCGCGGCGGCGAAGCCTTCGTCGCGCACCGGGGCCGGCAGGTCGCGCCACGACAGCCGGAAGGCGCGAATCTCGCCGTCCACCCGGAAGTCGCACTGCTCCGGCCGGCGGATCCACGGGTTGTGCTGGTCCACGAACAGGGTGGCGGCGAAGGCGGCGCGGCGCGAGGCCATGCTCCAACGGCCCGCTCCGCGGCCGATCACCTCGGCGGCCAGCTGATCGGCCGGGCGGCCGTCGCAGCCGACCAGAACGGCGCCGAGCGGGGGTGCGGCCTCGTCGCGGCGGAACACCACCTCGTGCCGTTCGCCGTCGGGGCCGGTGCGCAGGCCGGTCAGGAAGCCCGGCCAGTCGGCGGTCCAGTCGTGGCCCATGCCGGCCCAGTCGCCGAGGCTGAGGTGGCCGTCGTCGAACGAGGCGGCGTACTCCTGCAGGGCGAAATACCAGTGCTCGTAGCTGTCGGCCTGTCCGGCCCGCTCCAGCGCCCGGGCCAGCCCGGCCTCGAGGTGGGCGGTGAAGCCGGGGTTTTCGACGTCGGCGGGGCCGGGATGGCTGTCGAGGATGACGTCGTGGAAGGCGCGGGCGTCCGCGGCGAGGGCGGCGCCCCAGTCGGCGGGGGCGGCGACCTCGGCCTCCTGGGCCGCGGCCGGCAGGGCGGCGAGGAGGGCGAGGGCGGACGCGGCGGCGGACAGCAGGGTTTTCATCGCGAAACGGCTCAGGTTGGCGTCCGCCCCCTGTAGGGAGCGGCGTTCGCCCGCGCCACTTAAGCCTTGGTAATGCGACGCGCCGCCCGCTTGCCCGGCTCGTTCCCGACGCGTAATCGCAGGCCGATGTTCGGCCTCGCCAACCCCGACCGCTTCCTGCGCTTCACCAACCCGCTGACCCCGGTGGTCTGGGCGCTGGCGCTCGTGCTGCTGGCCGTGGCGACGTGGCTGGCGTTCGCCGTGCCCGAGGATTTCCGCCAGGGCGATACGGTGCGGATCATGTTCGTCCATGTGCCCGCGGCCTCGGTCGGCCTGGCCGCCTATGCGGCGCTGGGCGTGTCGAGCTTCTTCGCCCTGGTGTTCCGCCACCCGCTGGCCGACGCCGCCGCGCGCGCCGCGGCGCTGCCCGGCGCGGCCCTGACCGGCCTGTCGCTGGTCACCGGCAGCCTTTGGGGCAAGCCGATGTGGGGGGCGTGGTGGGCCTGGGGCGACGCGCGGCTGATGTCGGTGCTGATCCTGTTCCTGTTCTACCTCGGCTACATGGCCCTGCGCGCCTCGATCGACGACGAGCAGAAGGCCGCCCGCGCCGCCGCGGTGCTGGGCCTGGTCGGCCTGATCAACCTGCCGATCGTGAAATTCTCGGTCGACTGGTGGAACACCCTGCACCAGCCGGCCTCGCTGATCCGCGCCGGCGGGCCGTCGATGCCGGCCGAGTTCCTGACCCCGCTGCTGGCCATGATGGCGGCCTACGGCCTGTTCTTCATGGCCGTCTGGCTGACCGCCATCCGCACCGAGATCGTGCGCCGCCGGGTGCTGTCGATCCGCGCCCGCCGCGCCCTGGAGGCCTGACCGATGCCCGACCTCGACATGGGCAAGTACGCCGCCTTCGTCTGGCCCGCCTGGGGGATCAGCGCCGTGGTGCTGGCCGCCCTCGCCGCCCGCGCCGCGGTCGCCGCGCGCCGCTGGTCGGCCGAGCTGAAGCGGCTCGAGGCCCATCGCGCGACGGAGGAACGGGCATGAACCGCTGGTTCGCCATCGTTCCGTTGCTGGCGCTGGCGGCGCTGGTGGCCTTCGCCGCCCTGCGCCTCGGCGACGTGGCCGGGCGCAACCTCGCCGACGGCCGCGGCAGCGAATATCGTCCCGACGCCCTCGTCGGCCAGCCGGTGCCCGAGACCGTCCTGCCGATCCTGACCGGCGCGACCCCCGGCCCCGGGATGGTCGATCTGAAGACGGCCGGCGTCGGCAAGCCGATGCTGATCAACGTCTTCGCCAGCTGGTGCGCGCCATGCCGGCTGGAGCATCCCAATCTGATGGCGCTGAAGGCCCGGGGCGTGGCCATCGTCGGCGTGGCGTGGAAGGACGACCCCGCCGCCACCCGCGGCTTCCTCGACGAGCTGGGCGATCCCTATTCGATGGTTCTGGTCGACCGCGACGGCCGGGCCGGGCTCGATCTCGGCATCACCGGCGCGCCCGAGACCTTCGCCGTCGACGCCATGGGCAAGGTGGTGGCCAAGTCTTCCGGCCCCCTGCTCGAACCGGCCGAGGCCGAGCGCCTGGTCGCCGCCATCCAGGCGCCGCCGCGCCCCCTGCCGACCGCCACGGAGCGCTGATCCGAAGGGGTCCGGCCGCGCCGTTAACCCATTTCCGACGGTTTTCGTTAACCCTGTCGGCATGAGCGCGATTCGTCCTCCCGTTCCCTCGCCGCTGTTTCCGACCCAGAGCCCGCCGTCCCCGGCGCGGGCGTCTCGCTCGGACTTCTTCCGCGCCGCCCTCGAGGGCGTGGGCGCGCCCGCGCCCGCCGCCGGGGAAGACCCGGCCCGCGTTGCGGCCCCCGACCTGCCCGCTGCCGACCGCCCCCGCCGCCCGGGCGCCCTGCTCGACATCCGGGTCTGACGCCTCACGCGAAAATGAGCGGCGCGCCTTTCGCGACCGTGGTTATGGTGCGCGCCATGCGCACGAGGGGCTGGATCATCCCTGCGGCGGCCATGGCGGCCGCCTTCGTCGCGGCCGGGACCAGCGCCCAGCCGTCAGGCGCCCCCGCGACCCGCGAGACGCCGCCGCCCGAGCCCGTGGTGGTCGAGCTGTTCACCGCCCAGGGCTGCGCCGGCTGTCCCGAGGCCAACACCCGGGTCGAGGCGCTCGCCGATACGCCCGGCGTCATCGCCCTGACCTACGCCGTAGACTACTGGGACTATCTGGGCTGGGCCGACACCTTCGCCCGGCCGGAGTTCGCCCAGCGCCAGCGCGCCTATCGCCGCCCCCTCAAGCTGCGCGCCGTGGGCACGCCGCAGGTTGTCATCGACGGGCGTCGCCAGGTTCCCGGCGCCCAGGAAGAGGCGCTCAAGGCCGCCGTCGAGGAAGAGGCCGCGCGCCGCGTCTTCCCGCCCGAGATCGAGTTCCGCGAGACCGGCGACCGCGTCGGCGTCGGCTCGGGCCGCGCCCCGACCGGCGGGGCCGAGGTGGTGGCGGTCGTCTACCGGCCGGGTCCGCAGACCGTGGAGATCGAAAGCGGCGACAACCGCGGCCAGACCGTGCGCCAGGTCAATGTCGTCCGCGCCGTGCGCAGCCTGGGCGGCTGGAACGGCCGGCCGGCCCTTTACGAACTGCCGACGGGGGTCGCCGACGACGAGGCCGTGGCCGTGCTGGTGCAGGCCCGCGCCGACCGTCGCATCCTCACCGCGGCCGTCCTGCCGCCGCGCTGAACGTCAGCTTTCGTCACTGGCGTCGCTTGAAGCCGCCCGCCCAGAGTGCAAGCTTGGCCGTCCGCACCCCTTGGTGGAAGCACAGGTGACTGCATGAGACCGGCGCTGAGTCTGCTGACGGCCTTCGGCCTCGCCCTCGCCTGCGCGGGCGTGCAGCCGGCCGAGGCGCTGGCCCAGAGCGTTCCTCCGGCGGCCGAGTCGCCCGAAGCGCGCGCCGTGGCCCAGGTGGTGGTGGCCGCGGAACTGGCCGCCTGGGCGCGCGAGCGGCGCGACGCCGAGGGCCTGCTGGTCGCCGCCCGCATGCTGGACGAGGTGCCGCTGCGGGCCGGACAGGAGAGCGAGCCCGGAGAATCCCCGGTCCTGACCGCCGCCGGGCTGCGTCAGGAGGCGGCCGCCCTGCGCGCCGACCAGACCGCCGTCGAGGAGATCGTGGCCACCGCCACCCGGATCCCGACGCCGGCCGAACGCGCCCGCGCCGAACGCGAGGAACGCGAAGCCCTCGAGCGGGAACGCCGGGAGCGCGCCGCGCGCGAGCGCGCCC